>JACCSI010000478.1 GCA_013813075.1 Acidobacteriota bacterium
CGATAATTGTGCTCGCTGCGGCAGAAGTCGCAGACGACGCGAATCGGCCTGCCGCCGGCATCGGCGGCAACGACCGTATGAATACGGTCGGTCTTGCACGCCCGGCAAAAATCTTCGATGGATTCGCCGGCGCGGTAGGCGCGAACGGGACACATGGCCAACATGATCACACGGCGGGGACGGAGAACGAAGAGTGCCGCGTTTCCCGCGCGAGAAACAAGCCGAGCAGAGAAACCAGCGTCGCCGCCGTCAGGTAGTATCCGACGTATCGGAGGCCGTGATTGGTGGCCAACCACGTCGCCGCGTAGGGGGCGAGCGATGCGCCAAAGATACCCGCGAGGTTATAGCTGACAGAGCTGCCGGTATAACGGACCGACGTCGGAAACAGTTCCGCGAGGAACGTGCCCAACGGCCCGTAGCCGAATCCGACCAGGGACATACCGAGCGCCATCGCCACCGTCGCGCCAATCGTGCCCGCTTCGAACAGCGGTGCCATCACCAACCCGAAGACGCAGGTTGCGACGTTGACCCACATCAGCATCGGCCTGCGGCCGTAATCGGCGAGAATGGCCGACCACGGAATGGTGAGCGCGAAGAACAAGACGCCGAACAGCTGCACGTAGAGAAACTGCTCGCGCGTGAATCCGAGCGCGGTGGTCCCCCACGACAGCGCAAAGACCGTCATCAGATAGAAATTGACGAAGACGGAAACGGAGACGAGGACGGCGACGAGCAACGTCCACCCGTGTTCGCGAAACACCGTGACAATTGGCAGGCGCACCCGTTCGTCCCGTGCGACGGCGTGTTGGAAGACCGGTGTTTCCGTGATGGACAAGCGCACGTACAACCCGAGGATGACGAGCGTGACGCTCGCGACAAACGGTACGCGCCAGCCCCACTCGAAAAACTGGTCGTCCGTCAGGTACCGCGAGAGCAGCAGGAAAATGCCCCCCGAACAGAAGAATCCGAGCGGGGCGCCGAGCTGCGGGAACATGCCATACCATGCGCGCTTGCCGGGCGGTGCGTTTTCGGTGGCTAGCAAGACCGCACCGCCCCATTCGCCGCCCAGGCCGAGGCCCTGACCAAATCGGCAAAGCGCCAGAAGCACCGGGGCGGCGACACCGATAGTGTCGTAGGTGGGCAGCAGGCCAATCGCCACGGTGGATAGCCCCATCGTCGAAAGAGCCGCGACCAGCGTCGTTTTGCGTCCGATGCGGTCGCCGAAGTGGCCAAATAGCGCCGAGCCGATGGGTCGCGCCAGAAACGCAATCGCAAACGTCGCGAACGAGGCGAGTGTGGCGGTGGCGGGATCCGACGTCGGGAAAAAAAGCCGTGGAAATACCAATACCGCGGCGGTCGCGTAAATGTAGAAGTCGAAAAATTCGATTGCCGTGCCGATGAGGCTGGCGAACAGCACCTGTCGTGGGCTGTTGAGGCGACACGGTGCGGGCACGCTGCGTTCCACGTTAAGGCAGCGACACTTCGGTAGTGGCGCGGCGACTGCGCGTCACGACATACACGAGCGAGCCTGCCGCCAGGCAGGCGCCGAATCCGAGCCACTCATCCCGGGTCAGTCCCGTCAGGAGCCAGACAATGACGCCGCACGCGAGCCAGGGCACGACGGCACCGAATGGGTCACCGAATGGACTGCGCCGCGCCGTCTCGCGGCCGGTCACATCGGTTCGTCGGAGTTGCCATGCCGCCAGCGCACATCCGAGGTAAAGCGCCAGCGCCGACACGTTCGCGAGGATCGCAAGCTTCTCAAAGGTTCCTGAGATCGCGAGCACCAACGTGACGAGCGATTGCAGGATGATGGCCGCCTGTGGCGTCCGGTGCAGCGGGTGGATAACCGCGAGCGCACGCGGCAGGAAGCCATCCCGTGCCAGGGCAAAGACCATCCGCGGCATCGACAGCGTCATGCCGCCGAGATACCCGAACATCGACAACGTGGCGCCAAACAGCAGAAGAGAACGAGCCCAGCCGCCGAGCGATGCACCGGCGGTATCAGCCAACGGAGAAATTGTCGCCTGGGCAAGGCCGCTGCCCAGTACTCCCTGCGCCACTGTTTGCAGCGCCAGATAGAGCGCCGTAATGCCCACCATCGCCATCGCGATCGCACGCGGTACCGTGCGCGCGGTGTCGCGCACCTCGCCGCTGGGCACCAGTGCGACCTCGATGCCGGCAAAGGCAAAGATCAGCAGCAGCGACG
>JACCSI010000479.1 GCA_013813075.1 Acidobacteriota bacterium
GACATACACGAGCGAGCCTGCCGCCAGGCAGGCGCCGAATCCGAGCCACTCATCCCGGGTCAGTCCCGTCAGGAGCCAGACAATGACGCCGCACGCGAGCCAGGGCACGACGGCACCGAATGGGCCACCGAATGGACTGCGCCGCGCCGTATCGCGGCCGGTCACATCGGTCCGTCGGAGTTGCCATGCCGCCAGCGCACATCCGAGGTAAAGCGCCAGTGCCGACACGTTCGCGAGGATCGCAAGCTTCTCAAAGGTTCCCGAGATCGCGAGCACTAACGTGACGAGCGATTGCAGGATGATGGCCGCTTGTGGCGTCCGGTGCAGCGGGTGGATGACCGCGAGCGCGCGCGGCAGGAAGCCATCCCGTGCCAGGGCAAAGACCATCCGCGGCATTGACAGCGTCATGCCGCCGAGATACCCGAACATCGACAACGTGGCGCCAAACAGCAGCAGCGAACGAGCCCACCCGCCGAGCGATGCACCGGCGGTATCGGCCAACGGAGAAATTGTCGCCTGGGCAAGGCCGCTGCCCAGTACTCCCTGCGCCACTGTTTGCAGCGCCAGATAGAGCGCCGTAATGCCCACCATCGCCATCGCAATCGCGCGCGGTACCGTGCGCGCGGTGTCGCGCACCTCGCCGCTGGGCACCAGTGCGACCTCGATGCCGGCAAAGGCAAAGATCAGCAGCAGCGACGTGCGTGCCACGTCGGCCGCGGCCGGCATGGCCGCGATGTGCAGGTTGTCCGGGTTGATGAAGAACGCGCCGCCAATGGCAACGATCAGCAACGGCAGCAGTTTGGCGACCGTGGCAATGGAGTTGAGCCGCGCGCCGAGCGTGACGCCGCGCAGATTGACGAGCGACCAGAATCCGTACGCAAAGACGAGGATAGCGGTTTCCGTGACACGGCCGGCCAGCGCGGGCACCAGGACGCCAAGACTCGACGCCAACACCGTGGACACGGAGGCCGTGGCAAACGTCCCCAGCATCCAGAGCAGTACGCCCGATATAAAACCGATGTACGGTCCGAATGCAGTTCCCACGTATGCGTACGGTCCTCCGGTCAGCGAGACGCGGCGGCCGGCGTCGGCAATGCACAGCACGATGAGCCCCATGGCCACGGCGCAGACGAGATATGCAATCGGGGCGGCGGCGCCGAGCGAACCGGCGACGCTCGCGGGCAGCCGAAAGATCCCGCCGCCGATGGTGATGTTGATGATGGCAGCGGCGAGGCCGAATGTGCCCATGACGCGGACGAGGGACTCGCCATGGGAGGCGGTGGTCGGCGCCACGGTCTTCGAGGAAAGCATGAGGCGTAGACTAGCAAGGCGTGGCGAAAGGCAGAAGCCAAAAGGCGAACCGCGAGGCGATGGCGTCGACTGGTACGCGGATCTGGGATATCTCGCCGGCGATTGCGGCTGACACGCCGGGATTCCCAGGCGACACGGCCTATGTGCAGCGCTGGGCGGCGCAGATCGGGCCCGGGTCACCTGTGAATGTCAGTGCGATCACCATGTCCCCGCACCTCGGCGCCCACGCTGACGCGCCGCTGCATTACAGCCGCGGCGCGGGTGCCATCGGGGGTGTCGACCTCGATCCGTATCTTGGCCCGTGCCGCGTTGTGCATGCCATCAATTGCGGCCCGCTGATCACGCGCGACCATCTCGCGCACGGCATCACTCGCCTGCCTCCCCGTGTGCTGGTGCGCACGTGCGCCAGCGCACCAACGCAGTGGTCGCCGCACTTCTCGGCGTTCGCGCCCGATACGATTGCCTGGCTTGCCGGGCTCGGTGTACGGCTGGTGGGTATCGACTCGCAGTCCGTCGATCCGGCGGACAGTAAAACGCTGGACAGCCACCAGCAGTTGCTGGCGCACGACATGCGCGTCCTCGAAAACCTGGTGCTCGACGCAGTCGATGCGGGGGACTACGAGCTGATTGCGTTGCCGCTGAGATTGATCGACGCGGATGCATCGCCGGTGCGTGCGGTGCTGCGATCGCTGTGACTCCGAGCACGCCCCGTCGGACAGAAATACTGACCGAAATGCGCGATACGGTAAACGCACGACATAAACGCGGCTTCACGGAGGGGTGAAATGGTCGGCGCAGCACTCACGGAGCGGATCGTCGGATGACGAGACACGACTGTCTGGCGCGGGACGCAGTCGATGCGCTGTCGCCGCTGCGCGCGCTTTTCGCGCTGGATCGCCTGGACGCCGAAGGCATCGTCTATCTGGACGGCAACTCGCTGGGCGTCCTGCCGCGTGCGACACCGGACCGCGTTCGAGAGGTGGTCGCCAGCGAGTGGGGTGTGGGCCTGATTCGCAGCTGGAACGCCGCCGGCTGGATCACGCTGTCACAACGCATCGGTGACAAGATTGCCCGACTGGTTGGCGCCGGCCCGGGCGAGCTGGTAGTCGCCGATTCGACGTCAATCAACCTGTTCAAGGTGCTGAGCGCGGCCATCTCGATGGCAAAGACCGACACGCCAAGCCGGCGGCGGATCGTGTCAGAGCGCTCGAATTTTCCAACCGACCTCTATATTGCAGACACGCTGGCGCGCGAACATGGCTTTGAGCTGGCGCTGATGGATGACGACGAGGTCGGGACTGCGGTCGATGACCGACTCGCTATTTTGCTGCTGACACACGTCAACTATCGGACCGGCCGGATGCACCGCATGGCGGAGGTGTCTCGAGCCGCACACGCGGCCGGCGCGCTGATGGTTTGGGACCTGGCCCACTCGGCCGGTGCGGTCCCGGTTGACCTGCGGGCCTCTGGGGTCGTAGACGACGCCGGGGACTTTGCCGTGGGTTGCGGCTACAAATACCTCAACGGCGGCCCAGGCGCGCCCGGTTTCGCGTGGGCGCATCCGCGCCACACCGCGCGCATGGATCGCGAGCAGTGGCGGCAGCCGTTGTCAGGATGGCTCGGCCATGCGGCGCCGTTCGAATTCACCGCGGACTATCGGCCAGCCCCCGGCATGTCGCGTTTCATCTGCGGCACACCGCCGATGCTGTCCCTGGCGGCACTCGAGTGCGGCGTCGATACGGTGCTGGCGGCAGATGCGCACGGCGGCATCACAGCGCTTCGGCGTAAGTCGGTGGCGCTCACGGATGTGTTTATCGAACTCGTCGAATGGCGTTGCCGAGGCCACGGCCTCCGGGTCGTGACGCCGCGCGATGTGACCGTGCGCGGCAGCCAGGTGGCGCTGGCGCACGACACTGGCGCCTACGCGATGGTGCAGGCGCTGATCGCGCGCGGTGCGATCGGCGACTTCCGCGCGCCCGACATCCTGCGGTTTGGCTTCACGCCGTTGTACACGCGGTTTGTCGATGTCTGGGACGCCGTCGATCGTCTCAGGCAGATCCTCGAGACCGGTGAATGGCGAGAGCCGCGGTTCAATGTACGCGCCGCCGTTACGTAGCGATGCAGAAAGACGCCGCGTCACCCGCCGTGGTGATGTCGGTTCCGAGATAAAGACGGTCTCCGACGACGACATCGCGGTCGTCGAGCGCGCCGGCCGCCAGCTCGATGGTCGCGTACGCATGACGGGATGCCGCCACGCGCCACGGCGCCAGATGCCGCACGATGCGCGTAATCACCCCGGCGCGATCGACAAACATCACATCGATGGCGAAACGCATGAACGCCGTGTGCACCGCGAGGCAGGGTGCAAGCACAAGCGCGCGGTCGGCGTCGAGACCACTGCGATGAAGCAGTCCCCGCCGCCGCGCCGATCGCGTCATCGCCAACTCGATGGTGGACGCGATCGTCTCTCCCGACCGGCGGTTCATCAACGCCATGCTGCTCATGTCAAAACACTCCTGGCACGAGATGCCAGGCGACACGCCGGCAGTATTCGCGGTAGCGGTCGTCTTTCACCAGCGTGCGTTCCTCGACGAGCGCACGGGCGACGAGTGCCGCATCGGCGATGATGATCACGATCAAGTTACTCGCGAGCGGGTGCGCGGCGAGGAACGCGAGATGCGTGATCATGTAACCCAGATAGATCGGATGTCGCACGACGTCGTAC
>JACCSI010000500.1 GCA_013813075.1 Acidobacteriota bacterium
GTCTCGCGCTGCGCGCTGCTGGTGTAGGTGCAGTGGCCGCCGCCTTGCTCATGGCGCTGCGCCGCCGATCCGACCAAGACGATCCCCGCGCGTTTGATGCCACGGTCCGGCGCTCACGATCGTCATAACTGATGCACCCGTAAGGCGGCCGTGGGTGAGTCATACCCACGCTATTTGGCATTCCCGCCCGCGGTCTAGGTGGACGTGCGGCGTACGTTCTCAGCCCGTGGGCCCTTCGGCCCTTGACCGATTTCAAACTCGACGCTGTCCCCCTCACGTAAATTGTCGATCCCTTCGCCATACACGGCGCTCTGGTGAAAAAAGTACTCTTTGCCGGCGTCGTCTTTGATGAACCCAAAGCCCTTATCGACCCGCAATGTTCGAATCGTTCCCGTCATCGTCGTCTCCTATGCGCAGTGGTGTGATTGTCGGCGCCGTTTCCGGGCAATCAGTGGCCCCGGCCGGCCCCGCGTGGCGAGGCATGAATACAAATCAGGGACGCCCTGACTTCGTCGATACTGCACCGAACGATGTGGCCCGCGGCGTACCTCGCCGGGAGGTCGCCCCGCCATGCTGGCAACATCTGATGGTGAACTGCCGGCTGCAATCTCCGGCGGAAAGCCCGGCAGCGTCGAACCTGGAAGCGACGAAGGTTGTTGCGCTTTCGTCGTAGCCGAGCTGTTCGGCCAGGAGCATGGCCAGTCCCGGGTCTCAAGAGGCGATCGGTGCAGCAATCGAGGTTTATCGTAACCCGACTCGGCCTCAGTTGCATGCGGGGACCTGGCGAAACTGCACGCGACGAGGGGTGATGGCGGCCGGGTGGCGGGGCACAATAGGCCGGGCACCAGTGTAGGGCAAAGCCGCCAGACGCACCGGTGGACGCCGGACCACTACGACGGCAACTTATAGAACGCGTCGACCTCCGCGATTTCATTCCTGGTCTGTGATTCCGGCCAGTGCAACTCGTCCGCCATCACGCTGGCGGCGCGCTCGATGGCGTCGCTCCCGGGATATCCCGCCGATCCCGCCTCTGTCCTCCGAAGCAGTGCATCACTTAACCTGATTGCGGACTCGTGTCGCGTCGCGTAAAGAATCTCGGCGGCACTGACCGTGCAGTGGCTCCCTAGGGGCTGCGCCAGCGTGGGCGCGTCGCGCACTATCTGCAGAACGGCGTCGTACGTCGTGCCGTAGGCCAACGCCAGCCGCTGCAGCATTTCCTCCGGCACGCCTTCGACATCACGCAAGGACACGGCGCGCAGAAAACTGTCTCGATCGGCAATCGCCCCGCCGACGACCGGCGTCTGGTCGGTTCTCGTGGGTGGGGGATGACGGTCGCCGCGGCCGCGAAAGACCGCATCAACGGCTTGCGCGGCAGTGTGCCTCGCGGTGGTGTAGCGGACGCCGAAGATCGAGATCAAACCCGGCGTGCCGTCACGGGCGTGGTCGAGGACGACGCTTTCGCGCAACAGTTTCACGTGTGACTCGTCCCCTGCCACCATGGGCAGCAGTCCCCGATGAACCAGACGCACGTCGCTACTGGTCAGGTTGGCGTGGGGAAATGCTTCTCGCACGTCTGCGAGAAATGCCTCGAGGTCCCAGCGCGTCACCGCGAGCGAGTCTGGTCCACCGGTGTGCCCGTCATGACTGGTCCCGACCAGCGACACATTACGCCACGGCACAAGAAACAGAAAGCGTCCGCCCGCCCGGCCGCCGCAGGCGTGATCGATGGCCAATGGCCTCACGACGAGGTTCATCGCCCGTGACAGGAGTGCCGCCGGAGGACGCGCGCGGTAGTCGAGCGAATGTAGCAGGGTGGCCGCCCACGGGCCAGCGGCGTTGATGACCGTGGGCGCGCGGATGTCGAGCTGTTCCGACGTCAGCACATCCTCCGCTCTGACTCCACTGACCCGGGTACCGTCGCGCAAGATGCCGGCCGCCCGCACGTAGTTCGCGGTGGTGGCGCCGGCCGCCGCCGCCGACAAGACGAATGACAGCGTCATCCGGTCGGTGTTGTGCATCTGATAGTCGTGCCAGATCGCGCCTCCAGTTACCCCTCTCGCCTCGATCACCGGATTGAGCCGCAGGCATTCGTCCCGTGAAACCATCTCGCCGCGGGGCAGATGCAGGCTGGGATCGGGTAGCCCCTCGTGACGATCCCGCGAAACCACATCGTTCACCGCCAGCGCGACCCGCATTGTCAGTGACGCTCGGAGCGGGTGGCGGTAGGTGGGCACGACGAACGGGAGCGGGCGGACCAGATGCGGCGCAACCCGGGCCAGGGCGCGGCGCTCGCGAATGAACAGCCGCATCTGCGTGAAGTCCATGGACTGTAGCGACCGCAGACCGCCGTGCAGGGTTTTGAGGTTGTTGAAGGAGGTGGCGCCGCCGAAATCCTCTTTGTCGATGAGGGCCACCGCAAGACCGCGCAGCGTGGCGTCCCACGCGGCGATCGCGCCATAGAAGCCGGCACCCACGATGACGACGTCAAAGCGGGTGTCCGCCAGGCGGCGGAGATCGCGCACCATCGAACGGCCATTGTACGATAGGGCTGTGATTGACGCGATAGCGCGCTATTGGAACGAACGAATTCACGATCTCGAAATGACCGCCCATCCAGTAGGATCGCGGGAGTTCTTTGACGACCTGCATGAGTATCGGTTCGACAAGCTGCACTACCTGCCGCAACTGGTGGACTTTTCCGGATTTCGCGGCCGCACGCTGCTCGAGGTGGGATGCGGTATTGGCACTGATCTGGTGCGCTTCGCGCGCGACGGCACAGTCGTAACCGGCATCGACCTGTCGACCACCGCCATCGACCTCGCGAGAAAAAACTTTGACCTCCATGATGTCAGGCCACACGAATTGCGCGTCGCCAACGGCGAGGCGCTGCCCTACCCCGATGACTCGTTCGATGTCGTCTATGGTCACGGCGTGGTGCAGTACACCGCCAACGCACCGCGTCTGATTCGTGAGTGTCACCGCGTGTTGAAACCTGGCGGCGATGCCATCTTCATGGTCTACAACCGCGTCTCATGGCTCAACGCCTTGTCCAAACTGATGAAAGTGCAACTCGAACACGAGGACGCTCCGGTTTTGAAGAAGTACTCGATCGGCGAGTTTCGCGCCCTCCTGGCGCCGTTTCGTGAGGTCCGCATCGTACCCGAGCGATTCCCCGTCAAATCGCGCCTGCACAAGGGGTGGAAGGGCGTCGCGTTCAACACCGGATTCGTCGGGACCTTCAACGCCTTGCCCCGCGCCTGGGTTCGGCCGTTGGGCTGGCACCTGATGGCGTTTGCGAAGAAGGCATGACGGGGGGACGGCGGTCTTCCGCGGAGGCCTGGTTTCCGCCATTGGCGTCTAATTGGTCATGAGAATGTGGGTTGTTATTGCCGGGTTGGCGCTCGCATCCTGCGCGGCGCCGAACGCCGAGCCGACGGCGGCCGAGGATGCTTCATTACCGACGGCAGCGCGGGGCGAGTTGATCTTTCAATCGGACCGCGAGGGGCCGACCCGACTGTTCGTCCTCGATGTGGCGACGTCCACGCAACGACGCGTCGGCAATGCCGGCGAGTGGGCGGACGAAGAACCCGACTGGTCGCATGATGGGCGGCGTATCGCGTTCAGTTCCACACGGGGCCAGAACGGCAGCTTCGATATTTACGTGATGGATGCGGACGGCTCTAATATCGTTCGCCTGACTGACCATGCGGCGCCCGAACAAGATCCGGCGTGGGCGCACGACGACAAGAGCCTGTTCTTCACCGCCGAGCGCGACGGCCGAGGCGAGATTTATCGCGTCTGGCTTCAGGACAAGCGCGTTGAGCGCATCACCAACAGCATCAATCGTGCAATCATGCCAGCCGTCTCACGCGACGGACGGTATCTCGCCTACGCGGCGCAGACGATCATGAGTTTTCAGCTCCATCTTCTCGATCTCACGACTGGCACCAGCCGTCAGATTACCAGCGGGGAAGGGGCGTGCCGTCCGTCGTTTGCGCCCGACAGCCAGGAAATTGCTTTCGTGCGTATGGGCGGTCCGTCGCACCTTGAAGCCGTGCGCGAGAGCGGCCCGCGCGTCGTTCGGAAGGACGCACGCGCATGGAGCTACTATCCGGACTACTCACCGGACGGTCGCTATCTCGCGTTTTCGGTCAGTCCCGAACATCATCAGGGTGAAGACTGGGACCTGGCGCTCATGGATCTGCAGGGTTCAGGCAAGATCGAGCGCCTGACCAGCGGTCGCGGCAACGACCGCGTGCCTGACTGGCGTCCTGTATCCGCACGCTAGGCGGCGTCGCGGGGGGCCACCCTAGTAAGGGAACCGCGCCTTCAGCTTTAGAATTGGCGCCTCGAAGACCCGCCACGACAGCCAGGCAATGGCCAGGGAGGGCGCCGTGGCAGCGGCGTAAAAGATCAATTGCCCGAGCCACGCTGAACCGAACGTCACAAACTGCTCTGGCCCCAGCACGTAGGTGCGAACCACGCGCATCACAGGCAGATGAATCAGGTAGAGGCAGTAGCTGTACTTGCCGAACACCCGCAGCCAGCCCGCGGACAGAAGGCGCGGCCACCAGTGGGCCGGCGGCAGGACGAGGCTTGCGACCAGCATTCCCGCGCCGGTCAACGTAAGGACTGTATAGCCGACGCGCTGCATGGTCGGACCCCACCACCAGCTGTCGCCATCCATCCAGCAGACCGCCACGACGCCGGCAAGACCGAAGGCCGTGACGCCGAGCGCCGCCCGCCCCCGGCCTTCAAGCGCGCCGCGACGGATTGACCACGCCAGCAGCGCTCCGGCCGCCAGTGCGTCGGCCCGAAAGAGGGGGAGCACGTAGACGTCGATTGGTGTGGAGCCGTGCGCCAGCGACCACGCGCGCGCGATCGGCGCGCCGGTGATGATGGCCGCACACAGCCATCCCAGCACGCGCGGCGGACACAGCCACACGACCGCCGCCCAAACAAGATAGAACTGCTCTTCGATGGCCAGCGACCAAGTCACATCCAGTACGCCGTGCACGAACGCGTCGCGCGAGGCGACGGCGAAGTTCGTAAGGTACAGCCAGAATGGCCACTGTTCTGGCGGCGCTTCCGGGCCCGACAGCAAGTCGTGCGCGGTCGGGAACTTCGGCAGGATCACCAGCGAGAGAAACACGACCAAGTAGTAGAGCGGAAAGATACGCAGCGTGCGGCGGGCGTAGAAGCTGCTGAAATACCGTTCGCTGCCGCGGGCGTCGATCAGGATGCCGGTGATCAGAAACCCGGACAGCACGAAGAACAGATCAACCCCGGACCATCCAATCAGCGGTACGTTTGCCATCCAGCCGTCCATCGGCGACGCCGGCTGCAGAATCGTGTAGTGATGCAGAAGTACGAGCAGGATGGCGATTCCGCGGAGGCCATCGAGCGCGGGAGTGTGGGGGGTCACTGCGCACAGGAATCATATCGCGCGCGCGGTGGTCATCAGACGACAGACTGGTGGCCTCTACCTGCGTGCTCCGTCAGCCAGAAAAACATCCTTGGCGGAATCGGGACTTTGCATCATCGAGACGTAAAAGGCCCGGCCGGTTGACGGTTCGCGTGGCGCTCGCGGCTTCGCGCACGATGATGCTGCGCCGGAGCAAGGTGATATCGCTCGAC
>JACCSI010000502.1 GCA_013813075.1 Acidobacteriota bacterium
GGATCGCCGGTCGTGTTATCGAAATCCGCGAGGACAATTGTGTCCTTGTCGGTGAGCGTTGGAGGGCGGTGCGAATAGACGTAGTAGGAGCCGACGGCCAGGATCGCCGCCGCCGTGGCTCCCACAACCGACAGCATCCAGCGCGGCGCACGTTGCGGTGTCGGCGGCGGTTGCGCGACCGACGTCACGCGGCCCGAGTCGGTGTCGCGTTTCAGGCGGCGAAGGTCGGTGCGGATTTCCGACGCCTGCTGCGCGCGGAGCGCGCGATCTTTCTCCAGACATTTGTCGATGATTCGTTCCAATTCCGCCGGAACGTCGGGATTCAACCGCACGGCTGCTGTCGGCGCACGGTTGAGAATGGCGTCGAGAATCGTGCCCGCGGTGTCACCGCGAAACGGCAGCGTGCCGGTCGCCATCTCGTAGAGCACCACACCAAATGAAAACAAATCCGTGCGTGTATCGAGGGGCGTGGCGCGGACTTGCTCGGGCGACATGTATGAGACGGTGCCCACCGCGTTGCCCGGTTCGGTCAGCAGTGCCTCGGTCGCACGAGTCGCGTGCTCCGCCGTGCCGATCCCGGCCGGTGCGGCCGCCTTCGCCAGACCGAAATCGAGAATCTTCGGCCCGCGCGCGGTGAGAAAGATATTCGCCGGCTTGATGTCGCGATGGACGATGCCCTTGCTGTGCGCGGCGTCCAGGGCGTCGGCGACGGCGAATGCGATGTCCACGAGGACCGCGACCTCCATCGGGCCGTGTCGGAGCCGCTGCTGGAGGGTCTCGCCTTCGAGCAGCTCCATCGCGATGAACGGCGGATCGGTGCCGACATCGTAGATGGTGCAGATATTGGGGTGGTTGAGGGCTGAGGCCGCCCGCGCTTCCCGCTGGAAACGTTCCAGTGTTTGCGGCGATGCGGTGGCCCCGTCCGGCAGCACTTTGATGGCCACCACCCGTTCGAGACGCGTGTCCGTTGCGCGATACACTTCGCCCATCCCGCCGACACCGAGCGGGCTGACGATTTCGTAGGGGCCGAGGCGAGCGCCGGAAGCAAGGGCCAAGGGAGGTCCCGGATGTAACTGGTGCCGCCCATTGTAGTGACCTCGGGCCGCAGACGAATAGCGATGGTTAATCCGACCACTTATCCGCTCACCCGTTATGCGCTCTTAGTCGGGAAGCGCGACGAGCTCTGTGGCGCAGATGTTACAAGAGATGCCCCGACGTAACCGACGGTGGTACGGCGACGCTGTAGCAGATGGATGGAGAGGGGAGCCGCCCAATGCGGAAGTGGGATTACTGTGTGTGACGCCGATCTAACGGTCGACTCGGACCCGGAGACCAGGGCGAAGGCGCCGCGGCCCATTCGCGGCGCAAATCGTGCGAGCGAGCCGTGACAGCGCAGTCTGACAAATCGCCCGACGCACGTCCCGACCCGCAGCGACTGCGTCCTGGGAACTGCAATCGGCGCCGCCACTGAAACGTCGGGCTCCATCCTCGGACCCACCAACGGTTCGATGCTCGCCCCGGGCCAACAGGACCCGCGGGGTCACACAAGACGCGGCCGCCGTTGGGGGTGGCTTCATTGCAGTCGCTGCGTGTGCGAAAGGTCATCATCCGGCCGTGCGTCGGCGTGGTTTGCTCTGGTCTCGCCGCTTGGTCAGGGCGGCATGGGCACGGTGTGGTTGGCGGAACGCAGCGACGGCCGCTTCGAAGGGCGCGCGGCGGTCAAGTTTCTCAACGCCGGCTTGATGGGTCACGTCATCGAAGAGCGTTTCACGCGCGAGGGCAGTATTCTCGCGCGGCTGGCGCACCCGCAGATTGCGCACCTGATTGACGCCGGGGTTTCCACGATCGGACAGCCCTACCTCGTGCTCGAGTACGTGGACGGTCAGCCGATTGACGCGTACTGCGATGCGAACCGGTTGACGATTCAGCCCCGCGTCCGGTTGTTTCTCGAGGTGCTCGCCCCGGTCGCCCACGCGCATGCAATCTGGTGGTGCATCGCGACCTCAAGCCATCGAACGTGCTGGTGACACGCGATGGGCAAGTGAAGCTGCTGGACTTCGACATCGCGAAGCTGCTCGACGCCGACGCGGGGTTTGCCCAGGCCACG
>JACCSI010000505.1 GCA_013813075.1 Acidobacteriota bacterium
CGTCACATTCGGTCCGGCCCCGCCCGCTGTCGATGCCGTGAACGTCGTCGGTGAAATCGCGAAGACGCAGGCCTCCGGTGTCGGTGTGGCCACGGCGGCTTGCGTCACGCTGAACGTCTGCCCTGCAATTGTCAGCGTGCCCGTCCGTGCCGGTCCGGTATTGGCAGCCACGTTGTAAACCACCTGCCCTGTGCCGCTCCCCGTTGCCGACGCAATCGTCAGCCACGGGGCACTGCTCGTGACGGTCCAGGAGCAGCCGTTCGTGGTCGTGACGGCGACAGGCGCACCCGTGCCACCAGTGGCGGAGGCAGACGCGGTCGTCGACCCTAGAATGTAGCCACAGCTCGACGTTTGTGGCGGGGGGACTTCAGACACGCCCACCTGGCGTACGGTGAACGTGCGCCCGGCAATCGTGACGCTGCCATTGCGTTCGCCGCCGGTGTTGGCTGCGACTCGGAGCCCGACGGTGCCACTCCCGCTGCCCGTGCTGCCGGACGCCACAGTTATCCACGACACGCCGCTGCTCGCCGTCCAGTTACAGTGCCCCTCTGCCGACACCGACACGCCAAGGTCTGAGTCACCGCTCGCGTCAACGGTTCCGCTCGTTGGAGAGATTGCAAAGGTGCACGGCGGGGCGGCAGCTTGCGTCACCGTGAACCGCTGACTACCTATCACCAGCACGGCGGTGCGGTTACTCCCTGGATTGGCCGCAACTGAAAACGTCACCTCCCCGTTGCCCGTGCCGGTGGCGGGCGACGTCGCTGTGAGCCACGCTGCATCGCTTGTCACCGTCCATGGACATTCAGACGTGGTTGTAACGGTGATGCGAGCGCCAGCGCCTCCCGACGGCTGGAACGCTTGACTGGTGGGCGAAATCGCATAACTGCAGGCGTTGACGCCGGACTGCGTGATGGTCACGACGCGGTCGGCAACCGCGATGGTGCCCGCACGCGTACTCCCGGTGTTCGCCGCCACTGCGAGGGAAACCGTGCCCGCGCCTTGACCGGTCGCGCCAGAGACGACCGTGATCCACGGGTGGGCCGAGACCGCCGACCACGAACATTCCGCTGTCGTTGCAACTGTGACCAGGGTGCCGCTGCCGCCGGCGGTTGGCACCATATGTGAGGTCGGGGTGACCGTGTAAACGCACGCCGTCACGCCGGCTGCCGTCACGAAGGCTGCCTGCGTGACCGTGAGGGTCCGGCCGCCAATACTCGCCGTGCCTGTTCGGGCCGGGCCGGTGTTTGGGGCGACGGTGAAATTGACGGTGCCGCTGCCGTTACCGGCGGCGCTCGAGCTAACCGAGATCCACGCCGCGGAGCTGGTCGCGGTCCACGCACATCCAGTGATGGCGGTCACGTTGACGGCAATGGTTCCCCCCGCGACTTCGGCCGCGTGCTGGGTTGTGGCAATCTCAACGCTGCACGTGGCGGGCGCCTGCGTGATCGCGATGCGGTTATCGTTGACGACGACCTCGCCCTGACGCGTGGTGGCCGTTGGATTCGCAGCCACGCGGAACTGTACCTGCGCATTGCCCTGACCTTCGCGCGGTGTGAGATCCGAAATCCAGGGCGCTTGCGTGGATGCGCTCCATGCACATTCAGGTTGCGCGCCGACGCTGACAAGCCCGGCACCGCCAGCTGCATCCATCGCCCCCGAGCCACTTGCCAGGTTGACCTGACATTTGACCGGGGTCGGGCCCGCCACCGTGGTGGATGAGGAGTTGCAGCCGGCCAACGCCACGCCGCTCAGCATGACGCCGACCAACAACCGAGGACACGTGCGTGGCCCGCGAATGGAATGTAGCGGGAGACGGAAGTAATGCAGGGCGCCGTTGACAGCGCGGAGCGCATGGGACATCGAACCAGAACTCATACTGACCTCGTCCAAACGCAGGATTGCGTGCGGCTCCGTGCTGAGCAAGGCGGACGTCGTCTCGACAGGCATGCTCGCAACAAATGTGTCCCGCGGGTGGCGGTAAGAAAGATGTTAACGCCGAATTTGTGCGAAACAAGGGGCAGGGGCCCGAAGAAGCGTGCATGAATGCGATCGAGTTCGGGAACGGGCTCTACAGATCAGCTGTGTCAGGGAGTGCCCTGCACCAGCGACGGCGTGACAGTCTCAGGGCGCGCGTCGGAATTCCGACATAATTGTCCCTCAGGATCGAATCAACCGCGCATTTTCAAATCAGGCCGGGCTCACCGCTCCGGCGATTGGTGCACGCTGAGTGCGTGGGAGGCCGTACACTTTGCACGACGCGATTAGCGCGTCCCCGCCGACCGGCGCGCGATGCCCGGAACCCCAGGTCCTGATGAAGTCGAAACTTGTGCTGAACCCCGTGGCCGGCACCGATGCCGCCCCCGAATACCTGACCCTGATCAATGAGCGCCTGAGGCAGGATGGCGACACACTCGACATCGTCATCACCGTCGCAGCAGGCGACGCGACGCGCGCCGCTGAGCAAGCCGTGCGCGACGAGTACGATCGCGTGATAGTCGCCGGCGGCGATGGCACACTGAACGAGGTGCTCAATGGCGTCGGCGCCGTCAGCGGCGGCTTTGCCAAAGTCACGTTTGGACTGATCCCGTTGGGCACGGGGAACGACTTCGCCACGGCGTTGGGGGTGCCAGACGACATCGACGGCGCGCTTCAGGCATTGCTCGACGGCGTCCCGACCGCTGTTGACGTCGGCGTCGTCAACGATCGCTTCTTCATCAACGTGTCGGGCGGCGGGTTCATCGCCGAAGTCTCGGATGCCGTCAGTCCTCAGTTAAAGACGATTGCAGGCAAACTGGCGTACCTGATCGGCGGTGCCGAGGTGCTGCTCAATCATGAACCTGTCGGCGCTCGAATCGCGGCGGGCAAGCCCGGCGAGTCGGCGATCGTGCGCGATCACACGCTGCACGCATTTGCGGTCTGCAATTCGAGACTGATCGGCGGCGGGCGCTTAATTGCCCCCGACGCGGTCATCGACGACGGCGAGTTGGATGTCTGCCTGATCGAGGCGATGCCCACCATGGAGTTTCTCGGCCTCTTGCGGCGCGTTGCAAATGGGGAGCACGTGCATGATGCTCGGGTCACATATTTTCGTGCGGCCGAAGTCACGTTCAGTTTCGATCGCGTCGTCAAGGTGAACGCCGATGGTCAAGTGCTGGAGGGGGACCGCTGTCACTACACCGTTCTCCGCCGCGCCGCGAAGTTCCTGTTGTCACCGGCACGCCCCGCCCCCGGGATAGGGCACATCTTGTTCAGTGCGTGGGCTTCACCTGGTGCGACCGGTTCCAGCTAATTTGCTCGTCCGCGAGATCCGGTTGGTCGCTAGACCAACGCAGAAGCCGGCCGAACGCCTGCACTCATCGCCACGACGTCCCATCGTCCCGGCTTTGCGTATGGTCAACGATGCGGCCGGCGCGCCGCGAACGACGAGCGCACAGTGTGCGCGCGATGGGCGCACAGGGGGTCTTGCCCCGCGTCCCGACTGAAACGGGCGCAATTCGTGGCCGTTCGTCTGACCCAGCCACGGGCACACCCCCTTGCTCGCGCAGAAGTAGATGACCAGACCCCAAAAGGCGAACCGAGGCCAGGTTGTGTCTCTGGTTGCCTGTGCCGCTTTGGCACTGCTGTGCCCCGGCGAGGTGTCGGC
>JACCSI010000514.1 GCA_013813075.1 Acidobacteriota bacterium
CGCGTCGTCGATTGTCAGTGGGCGTGCCCGGCACATACCAATGTGCCCGAGTACATCCGCCTGATCGCGCAGGGGCGCTACACCGACGCCTACATGGTCAACCGCGAGTCCAACGTCTTTCCCGGGATCCTGGGGCGCACCTGCGATCGACCGTGCGAGCCGGCATGCCGCCGGACGCGCGTGGACGGCAAGCCGGTCGCAATTTGCCGCCTGAAACGCGTGGCTGCCGATCAAAAGGACGACGTGAGCGACCGGATACCAAAAGCGCCCCGGACAAAGAACGGCAGGAAGGTCGCGCTGGTCGGCGCCGGTCCGGCGTCGTTGACCGTGGCCAACGACCTGATGCCACTCGGCTATCACGTCACCATTTTCGAGAAGCTGCCGCGCGCCGGCGGCCTGATGCGTATCAACATCCCGGCGTTTCGGTTGCCCGAGGAGGTCCTCGACGAAGAAATCGGCTACATCGTCGATATGGGCGTCGAGATGCGGTACAACTCGCCGATCGACAGCCTGCAGGCGCTGCTCGCCGCGAAGGAGTACGACGCCGTGTTTGTCGGCAGCGGCGCGCCAAAGGGCAAGGAATTGGAAATTCCCGGCCGCCACGATAGCGACCAGGTTTTCATCGGCATTGAATGGCTCGAGTCGATTCATTTTGGGCACATCGACAAGATCGGCGACCGCGTCCTGATTATCGGCGTGGGCAACACCGCGATGGACTGCTGCCGGTCAGCGAAGCGCCTTGGCGCGACTGACGTCAAGGTCATTGCCCGCAAGACCCGGCGCTACTTCAAGGCGTCGCCGTGGGAACTCGAAGATGCCGAAGAAGAGGGCGTTGAGATTCTCGAGAATCTGCAGCCGGTCCGCTTCATTTCGGAGAACGGCAAGCTGGTGGGAATGGAGTTCGACCAGTTCCGATCGGTCGAAAAGAACGGCAAGCTCGAACAGGAAACCATGGGTCGCGTCGTGGTTGGCTGCGACGCGATCATTCTCGCGATCGGTCAGGACAACGCGTTTCCGTGGATCGAACGCGACATCGGTCTCGAGTTCGACAAAAAATGGGACATGCCGATCGTCGACAAGAAGACGTTCATGTCGACCCGGCCGGGTGTGTTCTTTGGTGGTGACGCGGCGTTTGGTCCCGCCAATATTATCTGGGCGGTCGAGCACGGCCATCAGGCTGCAATCTCCATCCACAATCATTGCCAGGGCGTCGCGGTCGTGGAGCGGCCGGCGCATTCGATGTCGCTGACCAGCACCAAAATGGGCCTGCACGAGTGGGCATACAGCAACGACTACGACCCATCCCAGCGCGTCAAGATGCGGCACGTCGACATGCCAAAACGTTTCAAGGACATGTCGATCGAAGTCGAGCAGGGCTTTACGCCCGAGCAGACCCGGATTGAAGTTGAGCGTTGCCTCAACTGCGACGTCGAGACTCACTTCACCGACTCGCTCTGCATCGAGTGCGACGCGTGCGTCGATATCTGTCCAACCGACTGTCTGACGATCATCCCGAACGGCGAAGAGCCGGCGATCTCCCAGCAGCTGATGGCGCCGCGCATCGAGCCGACGCAGCCGCTGTTTGTCTCGAGCGGATTGAAGCAGACCGGCCGCGTCATGGTCAAGGACGAGAACGTGTGCGTCCACTGCGGGTTGTGCGCCGAGCGATGTCCGACGTATGCATGGGACATGCGCAAGTTCGTCGCGCATATTCCGTATGCGGGTTTTGAGACGCGCGAACCGGCGTTGGCCGGCAATTAACCCATGAATCGCACCAACGACTTCGCCTTCAAAATCGGGACGGCCAACGGCACCGGGTCCGCGTCAGCCAACGGACTGATCATGCAGGCGATTTTCCGCATGGGCGTGCCGGTGACGGGGAAAAACGTCTTTCCGTCCAACATTCAGGGCTTGCCGACGTGGTACGAGATCCGCGTCAGCAAGCATGGCTACACCGCGCGAACGCCGGACTTCGACCTGATGGTCGCGCTCAACCCGGCGACCTATGCGAAGGACGTTGCCGAGGTGCGGCCCAACGGCTGGCTGCTTTACGATTCGACCTGGCCGCTCGACGAACGGCTGAAGCGCGCCGATGTGACCTACCTCGGGATTCCCCTTGCGGACATGTGCAACACCGCGTTCAAGGGCGTGCGCGAACGCATCCTGATGAAAAATATCGCTTACGCGGGCACCCTGGCGGCGCTGCTGGGGATGGACACCGCTGTCATCCGCGAGTTGCTCACCGAAAAGTACGGCGCCAAAAAAGCGCTGATGGATTCGAATCAGAAAGCCGTGGATCTCGGCTACAACTTCGCCACCGAGAATTTCAAGTGCCCGCTGCCCATCCATCTCGACAAGATGGATGCCACCAAAGATTCCATCCTGATCGACGGCAACACGTCGGCGGCGCTCGGTGCGCTGTACGCCGGTGCCACGGTTGGCGCGTGGTATCCGATCACGCCGGCAACATCCTTGATGGAGGCGTTTCGCGGCTTTTGTAAGAAATATCGCCGCGATCCCGACACCAAGAAGAATCTGGCGTGCATTCTTCAAGCGGAAGACGAACT
Organism: Acidobacteriota bacterium; assembly: GCA_013813075.1. Classification (GTDB taxonomy): domain Bacteria; phylum Acidobacteriota; class Vicinamibacteria; order Vicinamibacterales; family UBA2999; genus JACCSI01. The sequence continues at coordinate 2,568 of JACCSI010000514.1, forward strand.
GGCCGCGATCGGTATGGTGATTGGCGCCGCGTGGGCAGGCGCGCGGGCCTTTACGCCGACCGCGGGTCCTGGCATCTCGCTGATGAACGAGTTCATCGGCCTGGCGTACTACGCGGAAGTCCCCGCGGTCGTCTTCGATGTGCAGCGGACCGGACCATCGACCGGCATGCCGACGCGCACACAGCAGGGTGACCTGATGCTGTGTGCGTACGCGTCACACGGCGACACGCGCCATATTTGCTTGTATCCCTCGGACCCGCGCGAAGCGTTCGAGTTGTCGGTCAAGGCCTTTGACCTCGCGGATCGATTTCAAACGCCCGTGTTCGTGCTGAGTGACCTCGACATCGGGATGAACGACTGGATGGTCCCCAAGCTGACGTGGGATGACAGCTACCGTCCGGATCGCGGCAAGGTCCTGTCGGCGGCCGAGCTCGAGAAAGTGAAAACCTTCCACCGATACCTCGATGTCGATGGCGACGGCATCCCGTACTGGACCCTGCCGGGGACGCATCCCAAGGGTGCGTATTTCACGCGCGGGTCCGGCCACAACAAGTTCGGCGCCTATACGGAAGACGCCGCCGAATACACTGAAGTCCTCGACCGCATTGCGCGCAAGATTCAGAATGCGGCCAAGGCCATTCCGGCGCCGCTGATGCAATCGCGTTCCGGCGCGAAGATGGGTCTCGTCACCATCGGCGGCTGCCACGCCGCGTGCGTCGAGGCGATGGACCTGCTCGCCAAAGACGGGGTGCCGCTCAATTACATGCGCGTGCGCGGATTCCCGTTCGGCGAGGACGTTCGCAAGTTTCTCGAAGCACACGACGTCAATTTCATTGTCGAGCAGAATCGTGACGGGCAGCTGCGCAGCTTGCTGATGCTGGAGACCGAGGTGTCGGTCGACAAGCTGGAGTCGGTGCGTTACTACGGCGGGTTCCCGATGAGCGCGCATCATGTTATTTCGGGAGTCAAGGCGAAGCTCGAGAGGGCGGCATGACATTCATTGCGAAACCGAAGGTGCATCACCCTTCGCTCCAGAAAAACGCGATCGGGCTGACGCGCCGCGATTACGAGGGCGCCATTACCACTCTCTGCGCGGGCTGTGGGCACGACTCGATTACGGCAGCCATTATTC
>JACCSI010000522.1 GCA_013813075.1 Acidobacteriota bacterium
CTGGTACTTTCGGTCCTGCGTCTGCTACGTGTGGTCATGCCATCTATAACCGCCACCGGAGTGCATCACCTACCCTCCCAGGGCCCGTATATCATCAGCCCCAATCATCAGAGCTATCTGGATCCACTGGTTTTGTGCGCGATTCTGCCGTATGAAATCCTGACGCAGCTGTTCTTCGTGGGCGCCTCGGAATACTTCGCCTCACCGTTCACTGCGTGGCTGGCGAAGCAGTGCAATCTTGTCGCCGTCGACCCGGACGCCAACCTGGTCCCGGCATTGAAAGCGGCGGCTTTTGGCCTGACGCACGACAAGATCCTGATGGTGTTTCCGGAGGGCGAGCGATCGATTGACGGCACGGTGAAGCGCTTCAAGAAAGGGGCGCCGATTCTGGCGCGTCAGCTCGGTGTGCCGATCGTCCCCGTCGCCATTCGCGGCGTCTTTGACGTCTGGCCCCGCAACCGAGGCATCAATTGGCGCGTGCTGTTGCCGTGGCGCGGCCATCGTGTCCAGGTGGCGTTTGGCGCGCCGATGCGAATTGATCGGTGCGCGGATGACGGTGACGCGGCCGCAGCGCTGCGCAACCGCGTCGCGATGATGTGGGAGGCGCTCGATCGAACCCGCGAAGTGCCTGAAGGGGACCCGCCCCGCGCCTAGGCCGCCACAGGCGGTAGCCGCCCAGCTCTACTAACGCACCGGCATCCAGAAGGATGTCTTGATCACGAATACGTGGGTGCCCGTTGCCGTAACCGACCGAAACGCGTCAGAGAGGGCGACGCGGCTGCCAATAGGCTGACTGCCGGAACGGTCCTGCTGCCATACCGCATAGAGCGTGCTGCCAGGTCGCCACTCCCACCGCAGCACAACGTTGCTGCGCAACGACAGGGCGTTGAAGTCACGATTCCGAAGACTGAAGTTGCTGTCGCCAATGCGGACGCTGCGACTGCCGTCTGCATTCACGGTCATGATCGATTCGGAGTCGCCGTACTTGATTCGGTCCAGGCTGCGCGCCGCCAGCAGCTCGCCGTAGTCGTAATACCGGCCTGAGGCGGCAAACGGCTCGGCGTAAACATCCAGGTTCACTTCCGGCTTAATCGTGAAACCAAGCCGGTACTCCATCGACACGGTACTGCGATCGATATACGAAAAGACATAGCGGCGGTTGTACGTTTCCGGCCGGCCACCCGCGAGTGTGGAGACATACTGCTGTGACTCCGTCAACCGCTCGTAGAACGGGCTGGCGGATAATTGCCAGCGCGGTCCAGGCCGAAAGGACACCGTGGTGCTGGCGCGTCGTGTGCGACCGCCGTCATCGGTGTTCGAGACGAACACGTTGCCGGAAATCCGGGTTTGCGACGTCGAACGATTGCCGAAGTTGAGCGACGAGCTCCATCCCGGTGCGCGCGCCATCAGTGGCCCGCCGCGAGTCAGTGAGACGCTCAGCTGCGGGAGCACGCGTGCGACGTTGAGGGATGTCGTCCAGAAATTGGCCCAGGTGACGCTCACGTTCGGCTGGACCGTCCCGGACTGGCGGAGCCATCGCAGGGTCGAATCGTTCGACACGTTGAGGCCAATCGAGTAGCTTCGGAACACCTTCCCGGGCTGTGTTTCGCGATAGCGCAGGTTGCCGTTAATCAGCAACCCATCGGCGCCGTTGAGGTTGCCAAAGTCGTTGGTCTCGAAGTTCTCCGAGTCGATCTTTGTGTTCATGCCCCACAGCCAGTGGCGCCCACCCGTCCGATCGAATGCGGCTTGGACGCTCCAGCCGTTGATTGCGGTGAGAGTGGGATCAAGGACCGCGTAGTCCCGATCGGGCCGCTGCGCGTAATGCGCACTCGAGCGTTGAAGCCGTTCGATGGCGCCCGCGTCGCCGTCCACGAACGACCCTCCGCCCTGTGCGCGAAACTCGTACTCACCGCCTCTGAAGCGCAGGGTCGTGTTGCCCGCCACGCCGAGTGCATTTCTCGACAGCAGAGAGGCCAGCGGGTCGCCCGCTGTCAAGTCGCGGTGCACGAAGTTCATGTAGCCGCCATACGTGGACCCGAGCGGGCCGAATTCCTGCAGCACCCGGCCCACGGTATGAAATGCTCGCGGCGCCACGGAGATCCGGCGCACGGTGAGGTCGTCCAGACTCGCCAGGCGCGCCGACTCTTCGTCCGTCACGGCAGCGAGCAACCCGACCGAGGTCTTGGACGGCAGGCGGCCGGTCAGCTTGGCGGCTGTCAGAATGGTGCTCGACGCGGGATAGTCGACGTAATCGCCGACGGCAGGGCCGGTTGGTCGCGCCCCGATGCGACGCGAGTAATAGAAGTTTGGATGGCCGATGTTGAATAGCGACGCCCCTTCGAGAAAGAACGGGCGCTTTTCCGGGAAGCGGGTTTCAAACGCCGACAAGTTGACCTCGGCGGCGTCGGCTTCAACCTGACCGAAGTCTGGATTGAAGGAAGCTTCGAGCGTCAAGTTCGGACCCAAACCCATCTTGAGATCGCCGCCGAAGCGGCTGGTCAAGTTTCGGCCGTTGTCGAATGGATTGCCCGCCTCGCGATCGCCGCGTACCGTAGAGGAGCTCGCGACGTACGGCAGCAGCTCGATGCGACGGGTGGGACGCACGTTGGAAATGCCGTGCAACTCGCCAAACCGCGACGCCCATGCGCGATCGGTCCGCGGAATCACCACCCAGTAGTCGTCCTCGTCGAGCGTCGGCCGGAACCGCTGCACGTTGAGACCCCAGACCTGCTCGCTTTGCGGATTGAATCGCAGCTGCGAAAACGGAATCCATAACTCCGCCGTCCAACTGTCGCCGTCGCGCGACACGTGCGCGTCCCAGACCGGGTCGAAACCGGCATCAAAGCTGCCCTCGTTGTCGCTGGCGTGAAATCGATCGATACGAATGCCCGCCGCGGTGACCCCAAAGACCGCCGCGGTTCGGCGATCGAGAAACGTGTCCATCGAAATGAGGATGTGCTCGGCCTGGTCGACGGCGGTGTCGCGCCTCCCCAGCGGCGCCTGAATCTCGCGCGCCTTCCGCGTATACATTCGGGCGCCGACATAAAGTGCGCTCTCGTCGTAAACGAAGCGGACCTCCATGGCGTCGGTCGGCGGCGCACCCTCGACCGGCTCCTTCTGAACGAAGTTGCCGATCGGTAGGGCCTTGAGCCAGACCTCTTCGTCGAGGCGGCCGTCGACGCGGACGGTGCCCGAATCGATACGCGTCGCCTGGGCCTGCTTACGCTCCTGCGCGGCGACTGGCGATGGAAGAAGTGTGAGGAAGAAAACAAAGATCGCAAGCTTCACGGTGGGGCGGTAGCTTATCCCAGGAT
>JACCSI010000548.1 GCA_013813075.1 Acidobacteriota bacterium
GCCGTACTGGCACGACGAACGCTTCACGCGACTGCTCCGGCGCCTCAACCTCGAACCGGGCTAGAACCCGGCTCTCATACCAATACGCGCGATCCGCGGAGACACGACCGTGAGCGGCTGCAGGAAGACAGCGCCGGACGCCCAATTGACGTTTTGTTCAGGGTTGGCGTTGAAGAGATTGAAGACATCGAGGAAGACGGCGACACGACGCGACCCGGAACGTCGCACTTCTCGCTCCACGCGTACGTCGAGCAGCGTCACGTTGTCCATGCGGCGTGTACCGATCGGCTCGGTGAGTACTCTGATGACGCCGAAGTTCATGACGGCGGAAATCGTGCGTCCAAATGGTTGACCCGACTGGTACCGTAGCAGCGGAGCGACAACGATCTTCCATGGCGCCTCAAACGTGCCCGAAGCCGTTGCCGTCCATGTGCGCATCCGATGACGCCCGCCCTCTGCTGTGTTGATCAGGTCATTCGGCGTCAGCACGTACACATTCTGCCGAACCGCCTGCCCGCTGTAGGCGTTGCTGTGTTCGACGGTCCACGTGTGTGCAAAGCCGGCGGACAATGTCCAGGGCCCGCGCATGCGACGATGCGCGGCGATATCCCAGGTCAGATAACGGCTATCGGTCCCGGCGACGTTGCGAACGACGTTGGCCGCCGCGGCAAGAGGCGGCGATGCATCGACGCGAAGGTTGTAGCCTGACAGTCCTAGTCCGTCATCGGGTGTGCCCGGTAGTCCATCCGGTCCAGGATCCGGTATCACGACGGGCTCGCTGAATGCATCGAACGGCCGCGCCGTGTTCTGTCGCGCGTAGGGACGAGAGTGACGCCGCCACACGACGCCCGTACGCAGTCCGAGCGCGGCGGGCAACGCCCGCTCGACGGAGGCAGTCGCCTCATCGATCCACGGTGCCCGAAGACCAGGATCGATCGACTCGACAGCAAGACCGCCGCGGCTGTCCCGGAAAAATCCCTCCTCGCCCGGCTCCCATCTTCCGCTGCCGTCCGCGTCGCGCCACAGATACCGCCGCCACCAATCCGCCGCATTGGGGTTCACGTTCGGCCCGAGATCTGCTGGCGCGATCCAATATCTTCCGTAGCTGCCTTTGACGATCGTCTTGCGGTCGGCGGACAGGTCGAACACACCGCCGACCCTGGGCGCGAGCAGATTCCACTCGACGATATCGTCTACTGCCGCGAACGCGATCGGTTGCCCGCCGGGCCCGCCACGGGGATGGCCCTGCGCCGGCAGGAACACGCGATAACGGTCGAACCGGATCCCTAGATTGAGGGTGACCCGGTCGCCGACGCGCCATGTGTCACCCGCGTGCGCCGCTGCCGCCATGACCCCGCTCACTGACGATGAGGGCGTGGCGAAAAGGTACACCTCGGCCGGTTGGCCGGTGCGCAGCACGTGCAGTACGTCGCCGGGAAACGACGCCTGCCGTCGCTCCTGGCTGAGTGTTTCAAGGATCTCGCCGCCAAGTTTGAAATGATGGCGACCTGCCCATCGATCGCTAAAGTAGCTAACGGAAGCGTGCGCCTGATTCCGCCGCAGCCGCTGCTCGCTGTGCCGGCTGCCGCCGCGGACCAGCAGCGTGTCGATATCTTCGAATCGCGGCGCGTTGCCATTTGGCATCAAGGGACGACTCGCGTCGAACTGGCCGGCTCTGGCTTCGGCGAACAGCCGATCACCAAACGTGCCGTTCCATTCCGCCTTCCACACGATGCCCGACGCGCGCTGGCTGGATGTTGCATCCTCGGCGTCGTGGAGCGCGGTCGTGGCGTTGAGGACCTGACCGCCGGCGGGCCCGAACGGATCGAGTCGATTGGGCTGATGGTTCCGCCCACCCTGCACAAAGCCGATGATGTTGTGACGCTCGCCTGCGCGAAGGGTCACCTTACCCGTGTAGTTGTTGAGGCGCGTGCGCGATGGCTTCACGGGGAAATTGATGGACCGGATTTGTACGTCCTGGTGACGCACCGAGCTATACCACCACGCGCGATCGCGGGCGATGAACCCGCCCAGATCGGCGTTGACGTCGTAGTATCGCCACATTCTGTTGGCGTCTGGTGAAAGTAGCCCGGTGCCCGCATCGCGCGTGCGCTGCTGCTGATCGACATCGATGTTGTGCGACTGCCACACTCGATGCTCGAAGTCGCCATACACCGTTCCACGATACTGATTGCCTCCCGACTTGGCGACGAACTGCATGTGCACGCCGGGCAGCGGCCATTCGGGCCCGTGCGCGGCGAGGCCGACCGAGACCTCTTCGAACGCCCCGTAGTCGAGCGTGAAACCGAGCGGGAAGATGTTCGTCACGCTGATGCCTTCGACCATCGGCCGATTCAACCCGCGCGTGCCGTAGGCGCTGTAGGGCCCGCCCGCATCACCCGAGTTGCCGCCGACTTCGAATCGCGAAACCTGCACACCCGGGGTCGACGACAGAATCGCGAACATGCTTCGGGAACCTGGGAGCGTAGCCAGTTGCGCGGCAGTGAAGCTCACCACGACGGCAGCGGAGTGACGATCGGCCGCGCCCGACCGCGGCTCGACGGTGACCACTTCGACCAGCTCCGCGATTTGCAGGATGGCATCGGCGGTGGCTGAAAAGGCGGCGCCGACCTGCACCGCAATCGACGCAGGCCGAAATCCAGACCGCTCGAACGTCAGGGCATAGTCGCCCGGCGGGAGAGCCACGAACCGGTAACTTCCGTCGTCGGCCGTTACTGCGACGCGAGGCTGCATCAGCGCGGCGCTCGACAGCCGAATGGTCACCTGCGGCAGTGCGGTGCCTGACGGATCCATGGCGCGTCCGGCCACGGCGCCGTAGGCGGTGCCGACAATCTGAAGCGATCCGGCTGTGACGGACGCCTCAGCGTAAACACACGTGAACCCAAGGAGCGTGGCGACGAAGAGCCGGCGGATGAACCACCACCGAGGCACGGCTCGGATTGTACCTGACTACCCTAATCGCCGCGGCCCGCCGCGCCGCGCGGGTCGATCCGATGATCGCGCGGCGGCGGGGATAGGCCCTCAGATCCCCTGAACCGTCAGGCCGCGCGATAGCGCGGCAGTCGCTTGGCGCTCGTCATGTGTCCAGAATTCCAGCGACTCGCCTTCGGCCTCGGCGCGGAGGAGTTCCCCGGTCGCGACGTGGATCGCATCCAGCGCGCGCACGTTCACGGCGAACGGGTCTCGAGCCCGCGCGATGACGAGGTCGTCGATTGCGACCAGATCGATCCGCTTCAGGACCTCGGCGAGTTCCGCGCG
>JACCSI010000599.1 GCA_013813075.1 Acidobacteriota bacterium
CCACCGGCACGCCGATGTAGTCGGCCTGCTCCTTCGACAGCGTGGTGAGCTTGACGCCCAGGTGCTCGAGGTGCAGGCGCGCCACCTCTTCGTCCAGCTTCTTTGGCAGCATCAGCACTTGCTTGCCGATGCTTTCTGCGTTCTTGTGCAGCTCGAGCTGCGCCAGCACCTGGTTGGTGAACGACGCCGACATCACGAAGCTCGGGTGACCGGTCGCGCAACCGAGGTTGAGCAGGCGGCCTTCGGCGAGCACCAGCACGGAGTGGCCATCCGGGAATACCCACTCGTCATATTGCGGCTTGATGTTGATCTTTTTGATGCCGGGCGTCTTCTTCAGGCCGGCCATGTCGATCTCGTTGTCGAAGTGGCCGATGTTGCCGACAATGGCGTTGTGCTTCATCTTCGCCATGTGCGCGGCGGTGATGATGTCGTAGTTGCCTGTGGCCGTGATGAAGATGTCGGCCTTGTCGATGACGTCATCGACGGTGACGACCTGGAAACCTTCCATGGCCGCCTGCAGCGCGCAGATCGGATCGATCTCGGTGACCACGACGCGGCAGCCTTGTCCCTTCAGCGACTGCGCGCAGCCCTTGCCGACTTCCCCGTAGCCAAACACGACAGCCAACTTGCCGCCGAGCATGACGTCGGTCGCCCGCGCCAGACCGTCAGGGAGCGAGTGACGGCAGCCATAGATGTTGTCGAACTTGCTCTTGGTCACCGAATCGTTGACGTTGATGCCTGGGAACAGCAGGGTGCCGTTCTTCATCATCTCGTAGAGGCGATGCACGCCGGTGGTCGTCTCTTCCGAGACGCCGCGAATGCCCTTGGCGACCTTCGACCACAGTCCCGGCCGGGCGGCGAGTTCCGTGCGCAGCGTGTCGAGGATGACGCCCCATTCCTCGGGGTCCTTGTCCTCGTTGAACGCCGGAATGGTACCCGCCTTCTCGTACTCATAGGCCTTGTGCACGAACAGCGTGGCGTCGCCGCCATCGTCCACAATCAGGGTCGGGCCGGTACCGTCGGGCCACACCAGCGCTTCTACCGTGCACCACCAGTACTCGGGCAGGGTCTCGCCCTTCCACGCAAACACCGGAATGCCACGTGGATTGTCCACCGTGCCGCCCGTCTCCGGCCGGCCCACCACCACCGCCGCCGCCGCGTGGTCCTGCGTCGAAAAGATGTTGCACGAGACCCAACGGACATCGGCGCCAAGTTCGGCAAGCGTCTCAATCAGCACCGCCGTCTGAATCGTCATGTGCAGGCTGCCCATGATGCGGGCGCCGGCGAGCGGCCTGCTGCCTTTGTAGCGCGCACGCACTGCCATCAGGCCGGGCATTTCGTGCTCGGCGAGGCGCATTTCCTTCCGGCCCCATTCGGCCAGCGAGAGGTCCGCGACCTTGAACGGCTCACGACTGCGCTGCCTGGCCGCTTCGAATACGTGCATTTCACTTACTGCTGATGCCATTGACCTGCTCCTCGTTGCTTTCGGCTATCGACTATCGGTTTGAACTGTGACTTCGAACACTGCACTTTTTGAACTTGAACTGCACTGCGCCTACGCCTTTGTCGCGGTTGCGGCGAATAATGCCGGGCCCTTGGCCTCGTCGTTAATCGGCAAGGCGCATACCCTGACGTGGTCGAAACCGGCGGTGGTCAGCATCTTGCGCATCTGGTCCTCGGGAAATCCCAACCAGACATGCCCCATCTGCTGCTGATAGTCGGCGCGGTCGTGCGGCAACATGTCGATGATCTGGATCCGCCCGCCGCGCCTGACCACGCGCGCCGCTTCGGTCAACGCCAGCGCCGGGTCCGCGACGTGATGCAGCACCAGCGCCAGCATCGCGATGTCGAGATGGCCGTTGTCCACTGGCAGTGCCTCGAGGGTGCCGCGCCGGACGTCCACGTTGTCGCGGTGCTTCAATCGCCGCCGCGCCGCCTGGAGCATGTCGCCGGAACTGTCCACGGCAATCACGCCCGCGACGTGAGGGGCAACCAAGTCGCTCAATTGCCCCGTCCCACACCCCAGATCGCCGACCACGGCCTTCTCGTCCAGCAGGCCGAGTAGTGCGTGCAGGTGAAAGGACTCGCCAAACAGATCCTCGCGCAGGCGGTCCCACTGACCTGACGCGGAGGAGAAAAATTCTTCGGACTTCGAGCGCCGCCGCGCCAGCACGCGGCTCAAGCGGCGCTCGTCATGCTCCACCCCACTGGTGGTGGCAACCTGCTCGCGAATCAGCGGCCACAGCCGGCGCGCACCGCCATCGAGGTCGCCGACGGACATGCTGTAGAAGCGGCTGGTGCCGTCGCGCCGGGAGCTCACCCACTGCGCGTCAGCCAGGGTCTTCAGGTGGCGGCTGACCGTCGATTGCGGCAACTGCAGCACGACGCAGAGCTCAGAAACCGTCAGCTCATGACGCTCGAGCACCAGCAACATACGGCACCGGAGCGGATCCGCCAGCGTCGCCAGGTGATCGAGAATCGACCCACCCGCCTGACGCTCCGCCGCGATCGCCCTGGCAATATTCATCCGTATATCCGGATGATAGGCTGGATTTAGCCTGTTGTCAATCGCACGCTCGGAGGCCAACGCGGACGCTGCGCCACCAAATCCTGGCCGCGAACCGATCGCGCCGCCAGAAGGCGCTCTGGACAGGCCAGGGTACCGAACGGGGGGGTCCAACCATTGGGCGGGTTGCACCGTCTATGTGCTTAAAG
>JACCSI010000605.1 GCA_013813075.1 Acidobacteriota bacterium
AGCGCGCTGAGCGCGCCATTGATCGTGGCCAGCTTCTCCCCGACAGGGACCGTATGGCCCTGCACGGCTTCAAGACCATCCGCGATCGCAGCCACACTGCGGCTGGCATCGTGGAGCGCCCACGCGACGGCGGCGAGGTAGCCCGCCAGTGCCACCACGACGAGAAACACGGTGATGAGCGTCAGTGTAAGTAACATCGGCTGTGCGCGACTAACGGTCGCGCCCTCCATGTGCCGGCCCGCCGGCACGTCCCGCGAGAAGGGCTGTGGCGCCATTCAACTTCTGCTCAATCGCGCCCGCAGTGGACAGGATCTCGGTGGCGACCTGGATCGTTTGATCGAGAGCGCCGATCTGACCGGTGTTGCCGGCAATGCCGGCCGCTGCCGTAAGCGCCTCGCGCGCGTAGATCTGAATCGACTGCGCCGTGCGCCACAGGCGGTGCAACAGCAACACGGACAGTGGCACGAACACCACCAGCGTAACGATCAGACCTGCCCACCAGATGGTGTAGACCACGGGGGGCACAAGGGCATCGGATGGCATTACCGTTGCTCCTGACGCACGAGGCCGTCGGCCAGGCGCGCGAGATTGCCGTCCACGACCACCAGACCATCACGGATCGCGGCCAGCCCACCATTGAGCTGCGTGACTTCCGTGGGAATGTGGCCGGTCTCGATTTCAATAGCGCGCAGGCCGAGGCGAATCTTCGCCAGAAAGCTGGTGCCGTGACCGCCCGCCGGACCGAGGTGACGAAGAATGAGGGTCAGGAAGACGGCCAGTGCAATAAAGAGTGCCGCCGTTGCCGCGACGGAGACAATCGCCAGCCAGACCATCGTGTTCATCGCGGTCCTCCAATTCCGATCACGCACGTCGGACAGCCAGGGCAGCTCGCCGCGTGCGTGGCGATTACGTCGGTGGCCGCCGCGATGCCGCCGGCGGACGCGAGAATGGCGCCGCCGAGGTGATTGGTGCGATCCAGCAGTGCCAGATGCACGGTGTTGTTGGCAACCTTCTGCCCGGCCGTCCAAATCGCTGACACCCCGCCACGTATCTGCTTGGCCGTGTGAAGAATCATCGTCAAGAGAACGGCGACGACGAGGAGGACCACCAGGAACACGGCGAGGGACGTCAGCCAGACCTGTTGTACGGCTTCGGGAGTCATCGCACGGCCGCCTTGTGCGTGAGCGCGGCACCGAGCAGCGTCGCCTTCTGTTCGACCGACTGGACGGTCGCGAGAATGTTCTCCGCGACCTCGTTGGTGTCCTGCAGCCCCCAAATCGGTTGCGTCTGCGCACGAATCTTCTCGACGGCATGCAACGCCCGAACCGCATCGGCGAGGATGCGACGCGCCGTGAGCAAAATGACGATGAGCAGCGTGGCGGCGATCAGCACGACAACCGTGGCCACTCCCATCCACACACGCCAGGCCGCCCAAAGCTCAGTGTCGGTCATCACGGTCCTCCCGCGTCATCGAGTCGTCAAGGTAATCGCCTTTGACGCCGGGCCGGTCGACGCCCCAGAAGCGATCCGCCTCTCCCGGACGCCGGCCGGGGCGCCGCGAGCCCATTTGTTGCCAGCGTTCGTAAAAGAAATGAATGGTGCGGTCCATGATCGTGCGATCCGGCACGTGTCCCCATCCGCTGGGCACCTCGTTGAACACGTCCCACCGGTGCTCCCGATTGCCTTCTTTATTACTCATGCGTCGCAGTCGCCGCACCACCGCGCCGACGCCGCGCGACAGGCCGGTCGAGACAATCGCCCCCGGCGGTGTTTTGTAGAAGGGGGAGAACTTGTCAGGGAAGCCCGGCATTGTGCAACCGATACACACGCCGCCCGCCTTCATGCAGCTGCCCATGTGATTGATCGCGCCCCGCTGAACGATATTGCAGTTGACAACCGGGCCCCAGCAGCCAATTTCGACCAGACATTCGGGGTCGCCATACTCATGTGCAAAGCTGCCCTCTTCGTAATACCCCGCCCGTGTACAGCCCTGATGCACCGTTTGCCCGAACATCCAGGCAGGTCTGCCGAGTGCATCGAATGCCGGCAGGGGGCCGAGGCCCTGGAGAAAGAGCAGCACCGCAAACACCGTTTCGGTGAAGTTGTCGCCGACCGGCGCACAGCCGGGGATATTGATCACCGGTAAACCGAACGCACTGCGGTAATCCTTACCGAGCGCGTCCATCACGCTCATCGACCCGGTCGGATTGCCGGCCGCCGAGGGCACGCCGCCCCACGTGGCGCAGGTCCCGATGGCGATGGTCGCAGCGGCGCCCGGCGCCAGTCGGTGCAGCCACGTCGCGGTCGGAACCGGATGTTTGACCGCGCCGTAATCAGCTTCGCCGCTGATCGCCTCGACGCCCATCGCCGAGAAGTACCCGCCCGTGCGCTGAGCGATGCGCTCGTCGGCCACCGAGCCCTCGAACACGAGAACGTACGGGTCGCCCAATGTGCCGTCGGCGGCTTTCTTGAACGACTCGACGAAATGATCGCCGGATTCGACCGCCAGCACCGGATGATGCAGCAGCACTTTTGGCATGGCCGGAACAATGCCGAGCAGAAGGCCCTCGATGCCGGGATTGGTCGCGCCGGTGACAGCAATCGAGCAGCCATCGCAGCTCATGCCGGCGAGCCAGAACACATGCACTGTTTTGAGCGGCCCAAGCGGCAGCCGCTCGCGTTTGTGTTCAGGCTCCGTCTCCGGGACCGCCGGCTGCCCGCCGCGCACCTCGGTTGTGGTAGTCGTCTCTGCCATGGCTCCCCTTCAACAGATGCGCGGCAACTGCTCACCGGCGAGCATCGTCACCACCCGTTCACCGCCGACCCGCGATCGCATGACGACCATGCCCGGATGGTGGGCCGTCACTTCGCCGACGACCGCCGCATCGATCCCACGCGGATGCGCTTTCATCGTGTCCACCAGTCCTGGTGCGGCCGCGGCCGGGACGATCGCGATCAATTTGCCTTCGTTGGCGACGTACAACGGATCGAGCCCGAGAAGCTCGCAGGCGCCGCGGACTTCGGCGCGAACGGGAATGGCGGCCTCGGTCAACGTCATCCCGACGTGAGACGCCGCAGCAATCTCGTGCAGCGCACTCGAAACCCCGCCACGGGTGGGGTCGCGCATGCACCGGATGTCCGGACAGCAGCCGAGCATCACGCGCGTGAGATCAGCAAGGGACGCCGTGTCGCTTTCCAGTGTGGTCTCAAAATCGAGTCCTTCCCGAACCGACATGATGGCGATGCCATGATCGCCAATCGTGCCCGACAGGATGATCTGATCACCCGGCCGGCACGCCGCGGCTGATAGTGTGCGGCCGCGCGGCACGATGCCGATGCCTGACGTGGTGATAAAGATCTGGTCGCCCTTGCCGCGATCCACGACTTTGGTGTCTCCCGCGACCAGGACGACGCCGGCGCTGTCGCATGCCTCGCGCATCGACTGCACGATGCGCCGCAGATCGTCGATCGTCAGGCCTTCTTCGAGGATGAACGCAGCGCTGATGAACAACGGCGTGGCGCCACCCATCGCCAGATCGTTGACCGTCCCGTGCACGGCAAGTTTTCCGATGTCGCCGCCGGGAAAGAAAATTGGCCGAACCACAAAGCTGTCGGTCGTGAAAGCAATGCGAACATCAGCGTGCGGCGCCAGGGAGCAGGTGGCCTGATCCTCGAGGCGCGACAAGGTCTCGTTGCCCAAGATCGGCAGGAACAACCGGTGAATGAGATCAGCGGACAACCGGCCACCGCTACCGTGTCCGAGCAGCACCCGATCGTGGTGCGCAAACGGCGCCGGGCACGTGCCCAGGAAATCGGCGACCGTCAACCGGGCGGACGGCTCAGACAGCATTCGCCGCTTCCTCTCTGTGGCCTTCCTTCTGGAACGTCACCGGCGAGCTCTGCAGGTGCCGGCCGTAGGCGTAATACGCGGCACACGCCCCCTCCGCCGACACCATCGTCGCGCCAATTGGTGTGTGCGGCGTGCACGCGGTTGCGAACGCTGCACACTCGTGCGGCTTGCGCACGCCGCGTAGAATCTGGCCGCTGATGCACACGGCAGGTTCGAGGGTATCTATACCGTCGACCGAAAAGCGCCGCTCGGCGTCGAAGTGCGCGTATGCGGCGCTCAGTTTCAGGCCGCTCTTCGGGATGCTGCCGACACCACGCCACTTGCGATCGCACACCTCGAACACGTCAGCCATCAGCGCTCGGGACGCCGGGTTGCCGTCGCGACGCACGGCGCGTGAATACGCGTTCTCGACCTCCGCACGACCCTCTTCGAGCTGGCGAATGGCCCGATACAGCCCCTCGAGCATGTCGATGGGCTCAAATCCCGTGATCACGATCGGCACGTGGTAGTGGCGGGCGATCGGCTCGTATTCCTCGAAGCCGACGACTGTGCAGACGTGCCCCGGTCCGAGAAACGCCTGGACACGATTGTCCGGCGCCTCGAGAATCGCCGTCATCGCCGGCGGCACGAGGACGTGCGACACCAGCACGCTGAAATTCCTGAGCCCTCGCTGCGCCGCCATCCACACCGCCATCGCATTGGGCGGCGCAGTCGTCTCGAACCCGATGGCGAAGAACACCACTTCTTTGTCGGGATTGGCTGCCGCGATTGTGACGGCGTCAAGTGGCGAATACACCACGCGGACGTCGCTGCCATGCGATTTGAGCTGGAGCAAATCGCCGTGCGAGCCCGGCACCCGCAGCATGTCGCCGAACGAACAGAAGATCACCTCAGCGCGTGACGCCACCGCGTGGGCGCGATCGATGGCCTCGAGCGAGGTGACGCAGACGGGGCATCCCGGGCCGTGCACCAGCTCGATCGACTTCGGCAGCAGCTCGTCGATGCCGTATTTCACGATAGTGTGCGTCTGGCCGCCACAGACTTCCATGATCGTCCATGGGCGGGTCACGACCCCCTCGATCGCTGTCACGAGCTTCCGCGCAGCCACCTCATCGCGGTACTCGTCGAGAAACTTCATGCCTCTTCCACTTTCAGCTCGTCGAGCTGTTCCATGCTGTCGAGAAACTCGAACACCTTGCGAGCCTCTTCTTCGTCAACGCGTTCGAGCGCGAACCCGACGTGGACAATGACGTACTCGCCGAGCGTCACCTCAGGCACGTGCTCCAGGCACACCCGCTTGACGACCCCGTTGAAGTCGACCTTGCCCATCAGGATGTTCTGGTCGCGCCAGGTCTCGACAACGCGTCCTGGGATACCTAAGCACATACATGACTCCGGGCGGCGGCGACCGCCAGTTGGCCGAGGCTGATGCCGCCGTCGCCCGGCGGCACGAGATGATGCCGCAATACGCGGAATCCGGCTTCCGTGAGTTGGCGGTCGCAGTCGACCGTCAGCAACGCGTTCTGGAAGACACCGCCCGTCAGTACGACCGTGGCGAGGCCGGTACGTCCACGAATCGCGACGCACACGGACACGATAGCGTTTGTTAAACCCGAATGGAAGCGGCGCGCGATTTTCGCTGCCGCTACTCCGGCAGCATGGTCGGCGCGAGCGGCACGAATGACCGGTCGGGTGTCAATGACCAGGCCCTCGCCGTGGCCGTCAACGGCAGCATCGTAGGCGCCATCGGGCGGTACCGACGCGGCGAGCGACTCGAGTTCCATCGCCGCCTGTCCTTCAAAGCTCACGGCGTCGCGAAGTCCGGCGATGGCTGCGATCGCATCAAACAGGCGTCCCGCGCTGGACGTCAGCGGCGCATTGACCCGGCGTTCAATCATCCGCGTCACGATGCGGCAGCGCCCTTGGCCGACGCGACCTCGAATCGCCGTGGTGTCCTCACCGGCATCGAGCAGGTGCGACAGCGCCATTCGCCACGGCTCCCGGACGGCCAGCTCCCCCCCCGGCATCGCGACCGGCCGCAACGACGCCGCGCGACGGACGGATACCAGGTCGCCGATCAAAAACTCACCGCCCCAGATGGTGCCGTCGTCGCCAAATCCGGTGCCGTCGAAGGCGACGCCAATGACAGGAGTCGTCGTGCCGTGTTCGGCGAGGCAACTGGCGATATGGGCGTGGTGATGCTGCACGGCCAGCGTGCTCTGTCCTTCGAGGGCTGCACGCTCCAGCGCATATCTGGTCGAGGCGTATCCGGGGTGACGATCGTGGACCAGCAGGCGAGGCCCGGTGTTGAAGAGGCGTTCATACAGCGTGATGTCGCGCATGAACGCGCGATACGCGGTCAGGTCGTCAAGATCGCCCACATGATGACTGATGGTGGCGTCGTGTTCGTAGCCCAAGGCAAATGTGTTCTTGAGCTGCCCGCCAACGGCCAGCGTGGGCACCGCGCTCGAGAGCGGCAGATGGATCGGGTGCGGTGCATAGCCGCGCGATCGCCGCAGCGGCAACTCGCGTTCGTTGGCAACGCGCGTCACGCTGTCGTCGCAGCGCACGTGGATGACGCGGTTATGCATCAAAAATGCATCCGCAATGTCGGCGAGTTGCAGCACCGCGGCGTCATCTTCGGCGATGGTCGGCTCGTGTGACCGGTTGCCGCTGGTCATCACCAGCGGACCGCCGGCAGCCTTCAGCAGCAGGTGATGCAACGGTGTTGGCGCGAGCATGGCGCCGACTGTCGCACAGCCCGGGGCCACCCCCTCCGCCAATGAAAGCCCCTCTGGATGGCGGCGCCTAGTCAACAGGACGATGGGCCGAGTGCTCGCCAGCAGCAGCTGCTGCTCGAGGGCGCTGATAGCGCAGACAGCCGACACCGCGTCGGCGGACTCGAACATCACCGCGAATGGTTGCGCGTCGCGATGTTTACGTTGCCGCAAGCGCTGCACGGCAGCACTGTTCGTCGCGTCGCACGCGAGGTGATAGCCGCCAAGGCCTTTCACCGCGACGATGCGTCCCGCCGTTAGTAAATCCGCGGCTGCCTCCATTGGAGAGGCGCTCGACGTCATGCCGGAGGGATCACACCACGTCAGCTGCGGCCCGCAGTCCCAGCAGGCAATCGTCTGCGCGTCGAAGCGGCGGTCGGCCGGATCGTCGTATTCGCGGCGACACGGCCCGCACATGGTGAACGCGGCCATGGTCGTACGTTCGCGGTCGTAGGGCACGCCCGTCACCACTGTCAGCCGGGGGCCACAGCCTGCACACGTAATGAAGGGATAACGGAATCGACGATTTGTCGGATCGTCAAGCTCCGCCAGGCATGCCGCACACGTTGCAATGTCGGCAGTGACGCGTGGCGACGTGGCCGCCCCGGCGACGAAGCTCGTCTCGATGCGGAAGTCTTTGGTTCCTTCGACTGCAAGAGACACGCTTGCGCACGCGTCAATGGTCGAGAAGCGAGGCGGAGAGGTCTTGAGCTGGTGCTCGAAGTCGTCGAGGGCGCCTCGGTCGCCTTCCACTTCAATCATGACGCCGTCTGAAACGTTGCGGATGAAGCCGCGGAGCTCGAGACGCCAGGCAAGGCGGTAGACAAACGGGCGAAAGCCGACGCCCTGCACCGTGCCGCGAATGGCGAGCGATCGCCGTTCCATCAAGCTCCGCAGCGGCCGAGGCGGCGCGCGAGTTCTACGGATGATAGTCCTGTCAGGCCCAGCCGTCTATTGCAGTACGGCTCTCACCGTCATTGCACGATGAT
The DNA here is from genome assembly GCA_013813075.1 of Acidobacteriota bacterium. Taxonomy (GTDB): domain Bacteria; phylum Acidobacteriota; class Vicinamibacteria; order Vicinamibacterales; family UBA2999; genus JACCSI01. The sequence goes on from JACCSI010000605.1 coordinate 7,617, forward strand.
GGTCCCCTTCAACATTCCCATGCCACATGCGAATGTCGCGTCACCGGATTTCTGTGGCGTGAACTCGATCACGACATTCTGGTTCAGCGGAAGTGCTCGATTGATACCGTAGGCTGGAAACACGACGTCAGTCGCGCAGGTTTTGTCACTGATTCGCGTGAACGTGATTCTCGCCGGCACGCCCATTCGGAGCGTGAGGATCGCGGGATCGAAGGCCGCGTCGGTGACGCGGACATTCGCCGTCTGAATGCTGGACGAGGGTGGTGCCGCGGTGGACATTCCCATTGCCGTGTGCGGGTCGGCCGCCGTACCGGTGCGCAAACCACGCCGCTCGCCCTCGGCGCGCAGAGAGAACGTGCCGTTCACCACCACGACGTCGCCCGCGGCAATGCCCGCCACCACTTGCACGGTATCTCCCGCCCGATCACCCAGGCGCACCTCGCGCTCGACAAATTTTCCGGCCTGTGTCGGGTCGACGAGATACACCACCTCCCGAGCACCGAGCAGTTGCACCGCTGTCCGCGGCACGACCAGCACGGCAGTTGTGGCTCGCTCCTCAAC
>JACCSI010000612.1 GCA_013813075.1 Acidobacteriota bacterium
CCGCGGTGCAACGTGGAAGCCGCGGTCTCTCGGATCCGCACCACGCGGGTCCCAGTCACGGCGCGGCGGCACAGGTAGATCCGGGTGCCTAAAGCCACAAAGTTGGCTGGACCATGCGGTCGATGCCGCGGTCGCCATTCGCGGCGGGTAAGCGATATGATCCGCGGGCCATGGCCCGACAGTACGTCCATCTTGATTCCCGAACGCTGGCGTACTTTGACTCGGCCCCTGGGGACCACGAGGCGCCCGTCCTGGTGCTGATCCATGCATTCCCTCTCGGCGCCGGTATGTGGGAAGGGCAAGTCAAGGCACTGCCGGAGGGCTGGCGCTTGATCGCGCCAGACCTGCGTGGGTTTGGAGGGTCGACCATTGCCGAGCCCGACGACAATCCGTCGATCGACGATTACGCGACGGACGTCATCGATATGCTGCACCATCTCGGCATCGAGCGGCCCGTTGTCGGCGGGCTCTCGATGGGGGGCTACGTCGCCATGGCCATGCTGCGCCGGGCCCCCGTCATCGCGCGCGGGGTGATCCTGGCCAACACGCGTGCGGGCGCCGACTCGTCGGAGGGGCGCGCCAACCGCCGCGGCATGCTTGCGGTGCTCGATCGCGAAGGCGCGTCCGGCGTTGCGCGAGAGATGATGCCCAAGCTTCTCGGCACGACCACGTTGGACACGCGGCCGGACGTGGAGCCGTTCGTGCGTCGTCTCATCAAGCAGCAGTCGCCAGGCGCCGTCCGCGGCGCGGTACAGCGGATGATGTCGCGGCCAGACTCGATGAGCACAATTGCCGCGCTGATGGTGCCGACGCTCATCATCGCCGGGGACGAAGACGTGCTGACGCCTCAAGACGACGCTGGCAAGATGGCCGCCGCGTTGCCTATGGCCGAGTTGGTGGTGCTGCCGCGCACCGGCCATCTGTCGAACCTCGAGCAGCCACAGTTGTTCAACGACACACTCCGCGCATTTCTCTCTCGGCTATAGTGCTCGTATGCGTGTGATCGTCGCCATTGCGGTCCTGACAGTCGGCATGGCGAGCGCGTCCGCGCAGTCGCCGCCTTCCTCCGCCGAGTCTTTGCACCGGCCGTTTGACGAGATGCTCGACATCTATGTCCGCGACGGGTTTGTCTATTACGGTGCGGTGCGCTCGGATCGCGCGAAGCTCGATCGCTATATCGCGTCATTGAATGGCGCCGTGGCGATGGAACACGCGCGCGGCTCGCGTGACCAGCAGAAGGCGCTTTGGATCAATGCCTATAACGCTCTGGTGCTGCAGACCGTGGCCGATCGTTTCCCACCAAAAGGGCGGGCGACGGAATATCCCGCGATCAGCATCCGGCAGATACCTGGCGCGTTCGAGAAGGCGGCGCATCGTGTCGGCGGCAAGACCGTGAGCCTCGACGGCATCGAGAAGGACCTCCTGGCGCCGCTCGGCGATCCCCGTGTGTTTCTGGCGCTTGGCCGGGGCGCCTATGGCGGTGGGCGTCTGAGAAGTGAAGCCTACGATGCGGCAAAAATTGATGCACAACTCGACGCCGTCGCCGCCGAGTCGTTGACGCACGACGAGATTGCCCGTATCGACACGGCGAACAACATCGTCTCCGTCTCGCCGCTTTTTTCCTGGCGCGAAGCGGCGTTTGTCGCCGCACTGGCCGAGAAAGCCCACAAGATGTTCCAGCAGCGCAGTCCTCTCGAGCGCGCCATCCTCGCGCTGTTGGAACCACACCTGGTTGGAGCCGAGGCCGACTTTCTCGAGAAGAACGCGTTCAAGGTCCAGTTTCACGCGTTTGATTGGCGCTTGAACGATCTCAGCACCAGGACCCAGTAAGCCAGTACGGATTGGATCGGGGGACTACAGAGTTTGGATCTGCAACTGAACGGGAAGGTTGCCATCGTCACCGGGGGCAGCCGGGGGCTGGGGTTTGCGAGCGCACGAGCGCTGGTCGACGAAGGGTGTCATGTCGTTGTGTGCGCGCGCGGCGCGGAGCGCCTCGAGCAGGCGGCGGGCGAGTTGCGCGTGGCGGCGCCGTCGGCGACGGAAGTGGTCACCGTCCGCGCTGACGTAGCCACGGCAGAGGGTGTCAAGAAGGTCGTCGACACGACAATCGGAAAGCTCGGTGGCATTGACATCCTGGTCAACAACGTCGGTCTCGGCAAGGGCGGCGCGCTCGCCGACACGCCTGACGACATCTGGCAGGAGGCGTTCGATCAGACGCTGTATCCGACGATTCGGATGACGCGGACCGCATTGCCATTTATGAAGCGCCGTGGCGGAACCGTCATCATCATCTCGTCGATCTTCGGCCGGGAGGCGGGCGGCCGCATGACCTACAACGCGGTCAAGGCGGCGGAGATCAGCCTGGCCAAATCGCTCGCGCAGCAACTCGCCACCGACAACATTCGCGTGGTGTCGATTGCGCCGGGATCGATCCTGTTTCCGGGAGGATCGTGGCATCAGCGCCAGCAGGCCGACCCGGAGGGCATCGCCGCGTTCGTTCGGCGGGAACTGCCGTTCGGCCGATTTGGCCGGCCCGAAGAGGTCGGCGACGTGGTCGCATTTCTGGCGTCGCCGCGCGCCAGTTGGGTCAGTGGGACAACGGTGGTTGTCGACGGGTGCCAATCGCGGATGTTTTGAGGTGGCGACGACCCCTCGAGGCGGCGGGACTACAGGCCACGCCCTCCTTCAGTTCCTCTGTCACCGGTGGCCGGCCGGTTTCTGAACACCAGGTAGTAAACGGGCAGGCCCGCCAGGACGACGCCGAAGACGATCGACGTCCATTTCGGATCGTTGACCAGCGCGTTGATTACCAGATAAAACGACGCAGCGACGAAGACCGCCGGGACAAATGGGTAGCCCACCACTTTGTATGGCCGATGCAGGTGCGGCTGAGACTTGCGCAGCCGATAGATGGCGGCCACACTCAACCCGTAGAACGGCCACATTGCCAGCACGAAGGTGTCGGTAAGCTGTTCGAACGTCTGTGTCATGACCATGGCGATGCCCAGCACGCAGGCGAGCAGGATGGCGACATATGGCGTCTTGAACCGTGGATGCACGGCCGCGATGGGCTTGAAAAACAGACCGTCATCCGCCATCGCAAAGAAGATGCGGGGTGCGGCGAGCATGCTGCCCATCAGCGACCCGAAGGTCGAGATCATCACCACCACCGAGATGAAGGCCACCCCCGCTTGGCCGAACAGCGCACCCATCGTATCGGCCGCAATCAGTGGCGAACGTTGCACCCGTTCGATCGGGTTCATGTAGAGATACGCCATATTCGCGGAGACGTAGATGGCAATGATCGCCAGTGTCCCGAAAATGATGGCGCGCGGCAGGTTACGTTGGGGGTCCTTGACCTCGCCGCTGGCGAACGACAGGTCGGCAAAGCCGTCGTATGCCCAGAGCACCGAAATCAGCGCCAGGCCAAACAGCCCCGCCTGCACCGGCGTGTCGGTCGGCGCCAGGTTCGACCACGAGGCCCCGCTCGAATCGCCCAGGACGAACGACAGCACCACCAGCGCGGCCAGGGCGCCAAACTTGGTGATGGTCGAGAGGCCGACGAACAACGCGCCGAGTGACACGCCGATGATGTTGACGCCGGCGGCAAAGGCGATCGCCGCGGCCGCGAGGTAGTCCGCCCACTGGGGGTGCAGCACGGGGTCGAGACCGAAGACCCGCATGAAGTACTCCCCGAATACCGACGAGATGCCGCCGAGCGCCGCGGCGCGAATCAGCACGACCTGTGACCAGCCGTACAAAAACGCGGAGGGCCGCCCCCACCCCTCGCGCAGATACACGTACATGCCCCCGGTTTCCGGCATCGCCGCAGCAAGTTCGGCGAAGGCGAGCGCCCCACAAAGGACGATGAGGCCGCCAACAATCCAGACCGCGAGCATCATTGTCGGCTCCGGCACGCGCGTGGCGATGCCGGCCGGCGTGCGGAAGATACCGCCGCCGATAGTGATGCCGATGACGATGCCGATGGAGCTCCAGAGTCCGAGGCGTCGGACGAGTGTGGGCATGGCGGGGAGTTTACGATGACCGGCGCCGTGGTCACTATAATTATCGGGTGCCCACCGGCGCCGACCTGGTCGGATTGACCATCCTCCACTATCACATCATCGAACGCCTCGGCGGCGGTGGCATGGGTGAGGTGTATCTTGCCGAGGATCAGCGGCTCGGCCGGCGCGTCGCCCTGAAGTTTCTCGCCTCACACGTGGACAGTGACGGCGAAGCGCGCGACCGCTTGATTCGCGAAGCGCAAGCCGCGGCGCTGTTGCGGTCGCCGCACATCGCCGTCACCTACGACCTCGCCGACCATGACGGCGCGCTCTTCATCGCCATGGAGTACGTCGAGGGGGAGCTGCTGTCGACGCGTATTTTGCGCGGTCCCCTTCCGATTACCGAGGCGCTGGACATCACGTTGCAGCTGGCGGATGCCCTCGACGAAGCGCACCAGCGAGGCATCGTCCATCGCGACATCAAGAGCTCGAACTTGATGATCACGGACCGGCAGCTGCTGAAAGTCCTCGACTTCGGACTGGCAAAGTTCGTCAAGGCGCCCAGTGTCCGCGATGTTCGCACC
>JACCSI010000657.1 GCA_013813075.1 Acidobacteriota bacterium
GGGATGTACAGGACGTCTGCCGGCGGCGGGCCGGCATCCTGCTCGTGGTGACCGCGCTCGCGGCCGCCACGCTGAGCAATGCGCAATCGACCGACGTTGGCTGGCCGCTGCACGGCGGCGTCGACAACATCCGCTACTCGCCGCTCACGCAGATCAATCGGGACAACGTCGGGCAGTTGGCGATCGCGTGGACTTACGACTCGAAGGACGCGTTCACGGGTTCCGAGATGCAGAGCCACCCGGTCGTCGTGGACGGCTCGATCTACGTGACGACACCGAGCATGAAGGTCGTCGCGCTCGATGCCGCCACCGGCCGGGAGCAGTGGAAGTTCGACCTCGCGCCGCCCGGTGCGCCGCGCACGCGATTCCGACATCGCGGCGTCGCGGTGCATGGTGAGCGCGTCTTCGCTACGTATCGCCACTTTCTCTACGCGCTCGATCGCGCCACCGGGCGGCCGACTACCACTTTTGGGACGGACGGGCGAATCGACCTTCGCGAGGGCCTCGGCCTGCCGATCGAGCGTGCCACGGTCAGCGCCAGCACCCCCGGCACGATCTTCGAGGACCTCATCATCTTCGGCAGCAGCGTGCCGGAGACGCTGCCGGGCACGCCCGGGCACATTCGCGCGTTCGACATCAAAACCGGCAAGCAGCGCTGGATCTTTCACACCATTCCACAGCGGGGCGAGCTTGGCGCTGACACCTGGCCCGCGGGCCCGACGCTTTCCGGCGGGGCCAACGCGTGGACCGGCGTCACGGTGGACCAGAAGAACGCGATGGTCTTTGCTGCCACCGGATCGGCGTCGTTCGACTTCTACGGCGTCAACCGCCACGGTGACAATCTGTTTGCCAACTGCGTGCTTGCGCTCGACGCGCGCACCGGCAAACGGGTATGGCACTTCCAAGCGATCAGACACGATCTGTGGGATTGGGATTTTCCGGCCGCGCCAAACCTGGTCACGGTCACACGTAACGGCAAGCCCGTGGAAGCCGTTGCCCAGGTCACCAAGCACGGATACGTGTTCGTCCTCGATCGCAAAACGGGAACGTCGCTCTTCCCGATCGAAGACCGTCGCGCACCGGAATCCGATATTGACGGCGAGCGTACCGCGGCTCGTCAGCCCCACCCGAGCAAGCCTCCCGCGTTTGCCCGCCAGCGCCTCACCGAGGCGATGCTGACGACCCGCACGCCAGAAGCGCATGCCGCGGTGCTGGCGGAATTCCGCAAGTTGCGGTCCGGCCCGCTGTTCACGCCGCCGTCGCGCGAGGGCACAGTTATCTTCCCCGGCGTGGACGGCGGAGGGGAATGGGGCGGCGCGGCGTTCGACCCCGCGAGCGCGCTGCTCTACGTCAACTCCAACGAAATGCCGTGGATCATGCGGCTGATTCCAAATACCGACACGGCCTTGTATGGGAGCAAGTGTGCGACATGCCACCGGACGGATCGCACCGGCGGACCCGCCGCGCCCTCGCTCGTGGACATCGGCTCGCGGCGCACGAGGGAGGAGATTGCGGCGGTGATCCGCCAGGGCACAGGGCAGATGCCCGCCTTCCCCGACATGGGTGCGAGGAACATCGCTGACGTGGTGGAATTCCTGGTAACCGGAAAGGACCAGGCGAGCAATCCTGTCCTGGCCAATGACCCGAGCCGCCTCAAGTACCGCAGCGACGGCGAAACGCTGTGGCGAGATCCTGATGGCTATCCGCCGATTACGCCGCCCTGGGGCACCCTGAACGCCATCGATTTAAACGTGGGCGAGATCCGGTGGCGTATCCCGTTCGGCGAATACCCCGAGCTCGTCGCGAAAGGTTTGCGGAACACCGGGAGCGACAACTACGGCGGGCCTGTCGTCACGGCGGGCGGGCTGCTGCTGATTGGCGCGACGAACTTCGACCGTAAGTTCCACGCTTACGACAAGCTGACTGGCAAGCTGCTGTGGGAAACGGTGCTGCCGTTCGCCGGCAGCGCGACGCCGTCCACCTACACGGTTAACGGACGCCAGTATGTGGTGATCGTCTGCGGGGGAGGCAAGAACGGCGCGCCATCCGGCAGCACGATCGTCGCATTCGCGCTGCCGTGATCACGCCCCTCAACGCTTCTGAGGCTGCGTCGTTCGATTTATTCCCACGACGATTTGACTGTCGACGGAGTACTCAGTGAAGGCCTGATACATCTCATCCCAACTCTGCTCCGACCAGTACACGGGGAGGTTTGGCGCGGGGTTCCAGCGATTCTTCGGCGAGTTGTCGTAGACGCCGATGCCGGTGATCTTGCTGCCGGCCGGAAGGTGCAGCGGCTCCGCCAACTCGTAGTTGAACTGCCAGTTGAAGTCGAAGCGTGGCACGTTGAGGATGACCTGATCGCGCCCGTCGGGCCAGGTCACGATCCACTTCAGGCTCTTGCCGCGCAGATGCATGTGGGGCGACATCGCGTAGAGCGTGATCGGTTCGGTGACGGGGGTGATGCCGATCAGTTCCCAGTTCTCGACGTAGGGCGGAATGTTGGGCGTGGCGCTGCGACGGCGCGTGCTGCCTTCGTCGGCGGTGTACTCGATCTCCTTACCCTCGGCGCGATATAGCGACAAGCCACGACGGTTGGTGGCAATCGGATCGCCGGCCTGACGAATCAGCACTTCGTGCGTGACGGGCACCTTGTTGAACCAGATGCCCAGGCGCGTGCGATCCTTCTCGGGTTTACCCGTCGGGTTGTAATGCACCTGCCAGTTGATGTACTTGCCCGCCGTGATGCGCTTACCGACGTTCGCGCGATGCGCATCGACGCCGCGACCAGGGACCCACGACAGAAGCTTGGACGCACCGGGAAGTCCCATCCCAGACGTGTTCGGCAGCCCGGCCGTGCCGCGGTCGCCGATCACCTTGCCGTCCTTGTCCAGGAGGCGGCCGTTCAGCAGCGTCGCGCCCTCCGGAATGTCGACGACGAACACCCCAGCGTGGTGGACGGCGCCGCGATTCCCCGGCCGGATCTCCAGGACTTCCGCGAAGCGATCTTCCTCGAACGGAATTTTCGAGTAAAACATCTGCACGCCGAGCTCGCCTTCGGCGGGAATGTCGAACTCGACCGGCATTTCGAGCACGTAGTCCGGCTCGCGGCCGTAGGTCCAGCCCTCGGCGAACGTCGGCGCGGGTGGCAGGTCGATGTCGTCCCCTCGCGGCGCCCCCGCGTCCACCCATGCGGTAATGGTGTCGATCTGCGCCTTGGAGAGGCTGGGGTCGTTGCGCATCCTCAATCCCTGATCGGGATCGGCGCCCCACGGCGGCATCTCGCGGCTGACCACCTTGTTCTTGATGGCGCGCGCCCATGGGCGCACATCTTCGTAGGACAGCAGCGACATTGGCGCGACTTCGCCCGGCCGATGGCACTGGGCGCAGTGCTTGTAGACGATCGGGGCGACGTGCTTGGCGAAGGTCGGTGCGCTTGCGGCACCTGCGGCAGCGCTGGCTTGCGGGCGTTGCTCGGAACTCAGATTGACCGCGCCGACGAGAGCGACGCCGAATCCGACTGTGACGACGGCGAGCAAACGCTTCATGACGCCCCCTCGAGAAACGATGTCCTGGAAAAGGCCAAGTTTACCCTAGGACCCGGACGCGCGCAGGCTCAGGGTTTCGGCAGGCACGTGTCGGAAATCGTCGTCACCGACGTGACGTTAATCCGGTTAACCGGTGAGGCCTTGATGAGCAGCCCCTTGACCACCACCGCGTGATTTCGGTGCGAAGGCAGGTTGAAGATCGCCACACCCATCAGCTCGAACTTGCTGGTCCCCGACTTGGGCAGGTCTGCCAGCTCCTTCGGCGAGGGCGCGTTGGCACTGCTGGCGACAGGCTCGCTCGCGTCCAGCAGGTCCCAGGTCTCGATCCGCCCCTCTTTCAGACAGCCGCCAACCGCCACCGTCTCGACCGTCTCGGCCGGCTTGGTTGCGGAGGCCTTGGTCCCCTGCATCCCGGCGGGTTCCGCAACGGCCGCCAACGCAGGGGCCACGCCTATCATGCCGGCGACGACAGCGCCCCACGCGGTTGATTTCATCGGCGTATCCTACCGGCAGTGCTGTCTGTTCGCAAAGCCGTTGGCGCGCTGGTCGCCGTTCTTCTGATCGGTGCGATCGGGGTTGGCGCACACGACCTCGAGCGCACGCAGGTCACTCTCACGTTCGTGGCCGACGGCGCGTTCGTGCTCGACATCGCCAACGATCCCGCGTGGCTGCTTCTGCGCCTCGAGACCTTTGCCGGCGGCGAGGTTCCGTCAGGGATGACCATGGCCGCGCGCGATGCGCGACTGCGAGCGTTGTCGCCCGTCTTCGTCGATCGAGTCGTGCTGTTTGTCGATGGCCGTGAGATCAGGCCGACGAACGCCGAATACCTGCCGCCGCGCGAGGAGCGCCCCGGGGACCTGATGCCACCTCTCGCAACGTTTCGCCTCCGCGGTCGCATGCCGAGTCAGGCGCGCCATCTGCGCTGGCTGTATGGGCTCGTCATCGATCCTTACCCGCTGAAAATCCGTCGTGCCGACGGCCGGGCGGTCACGGAATGGATTCACGGCTCCGATTGGAGCGGCGTCGTGGATCTCTCAGGGCAGTTCCGGCAGGTCACACGACTGGAAGTCGCCCGCGACTACGTCGCGCTTGGCTACACGCACATCCTGCCAAAAGGTCTCGATCACATCCTCTTCGTGCTGGGTCTGTTTCTGTTGCGACTGCGCGTCCGCCCCATTTTCGCTCAGGTGACGACGTTCACGGTGGCGCATTCGATCACGCTCGCGCTGACAATGCTCGGCTTCGTCTCGCTCCCATCGCGCATCGTCGAGCCGCTGATCGCGCTGTCAATTGCGTATGTCGCCATCGAAAATCTGATGACCGATCGATTACGACCGTGGCGAATCGTTCTCGTGTTTGGGTTTGGTTTGCTGCACGGGATGGGGTTTGCGAGTGTCCTGTCGGATCTTGGTCTGCCGCGCGATGAGTTCATCACGGCGCTGCTGTCGTTCAACCTCGGGGTTGAGGCGGGTCAACTGAGCGTTATCGCCGCAGCGGCGCTGTGTGTCATGTGGTGCGGTCAGCGGCCGTGGTATCACCGGCGGGTGGTCGTACCGATATCGTTGGCGATTGCCGCGATTGGCGGTTACTGGACGGTTGCGCGCGCCTTCTTGTAATCACGCCGCGCGCACGCAGCATCGGCGCACGTTCGCACGTGTTCGTGCACGTTATTGAGCGCCGGCGCGGCCGGCCACGAACTTCTGCAGCCGCTGCCCGTAGGTATCCGCGGCATAGACGGCGCCGTGCGAATCGACGACGACGCCGTGCACCCAGTCGAATTCACCTGGCCCGAGTCCTTGCTTTCCCCAGGTCGCAAGAATTTTTCCATCTTGCAGTGCGATCTTGTGCATGCGCTCGCCTGCGTGATCGGCGATGTAGCCGAAGCCGTCGTTGCCCTGGCGCGAGATGCCGATGTCCCAGGGATTCCAGCCCTCGTTCTTGATTTCCCGCAGGTAATTCAGGTTCTTGTCGAAGACCTGGACGCGGCGATTCTCGCGATCGACGATGTACATGTTGTCGTCGGCGTCGAGGGCGAGCTTGTGCGGAAGGACCCATTCGCCCGGTCCTGTCCCCTTGTCTGGAGGACCGCCTGCGCCTTTCGCCACTTGCTTGATGAAGGCGCCGTCCTTCGAGAACATCGCCACCCTGTTGTTCCCGTAGCCGTCGGTGACGACGATGTTTCCGTTGCGGAGCACGGCAATGCCCGCGGGAAGATCGAAGTGCGTCGCGTCATTGCCTTTCTCGCCGGTCGTGCCGAGCTGCAGCAGAAATTCATCCAGCCGCGGACTGAGCTTGACGATGCGGTGAGCGTCGCGCTCGATGATGTAGACGTTGCCGTCCCAGTCCACGGCGCCTGAGTGCTGCCACGACGGATTGATGGTCTTGCCGTTGATTGCCTGATCGGCGCCGCTCATGACGAGGTTGCCGTCGCGGTCGAACACCATCACCGGCTTTGGCCCGCGGTTGAACGCGTAGATGCGGTCGTTGCGATCGATCGCGAGACCGGAGATGCCGGGCTGCGTCTGCGGGCCGTCGTTGCCGCCGGCGGCGCCGCTTGCTGGTGGCGTGCCACGCGCGCGG
>JACCSI010000684.1 GCA_013813075.1 Acidobacteriota bacterium
GGCATGATCCGTGGCCGATTGCTGCCGACCGACCGGTTCACTCTCGAGGCATCTACGTTCCGTGGTTTCGACGTGGCCGGTTTGATTCGGCGATTTCGAAACCGTCCGCGGGCAATGGGGGCTTCGCGGCGAGGTCGCCGCCTTCACGGGTCAGTCGGTGGAAGGTGGCGTAGGCGTCGACCGAAAGGCCGGGGCCTATCGCGTCAGCACCAACGTCGTCCTCACACGCCAGACCGAACCCGACGCTGTCAACGGCGATCGAACGCACACGACTCTGGTCGGCTCGCTGGATCGCTCATTCGCAAGCGACACGCGCCACGTTCGCCTCCTCGCCGTCTACAACCCCGGCGAACAGAGTGCCTTTGCCCGTCTGATTGCCACCTTGAACCTGCGCGACAATGTACAGCTCGCGGCCTCCGGCGGCTGGTTTACGGGCCAGGGCGACGACTCGCTGAGCCTCCTGGCGACGCGCGATTTCGCCTATGCACGCCTGAAGGTGTTTTTCTGACAGGTGGGGCGACGCGCCCAGAAAAGGCTCCTTTGATTTTCCCGCTGCACGCCGCCAACCCAGGGCACATGACGGGGGCCGGCAACTGGACGTATTTCCTGCCTGGTGCGCATCCGGTTCTGATTGATGCCGGCGTCGGCGAACCCGCCCATCTGGAAGCGATCGCCGGTGCCCGTCACGACGGGCCGGGTCACGTCCTGGTGAGTCATGCGCACGGCGACCACATTTCTGGCGTCACCGCGCTGGCGGCGCGGTGGCGCGGCACGCGATTTTCGAAGCGGCCATGGCCAGAGCGAGACAGGAACCTGGCCGTGTCGTGGACGCCCTTGGCGGACGGGGACATCATTCCGGCCGGTGATTCGCAGCTCGAGGTCATCCACACGCCAGGTCACGCGCCGGACCACCTCGCCTTCTGGCACGCGGAGTCGCGCACGCTGTTTTCCGGCGACCTCGTCGTCACCGGCACGACGGTGGTGATTCCCGCGACGATGGGTGGGAACCTGTCGGACTATCTGCACTCGTTACGGCGCGTCCTGGCCCTTGGCCCGTCACGTCTGTTGCCGGCGCACGGCCGCGCGATTGACGATCCGGCTACGATCATCACGCGATACCTCAGGCACCGGCGTGAACGCGAAATTCAGGTGCTCTCGGCGCTTGAAGCGGGGCTCGGCAGTGTCGATCAGATCGCGGATGCAATCTACGCCGGCCTTGCTGTGACGCTCCTGCCGATGGCGCGCGAGAGCGTGCTGGCGCACCTGCACAAACTGCAGCACGAGGGCCTTGCGCGCGTCGTTGACGACGTGTGGACGGTGGCGATGTAACCCGAACAACTCACCTCGGCCGTGAACATCCCCTGCCGCACCTGGCGAGTATGCGGACCGGCATCGGCTAGGATCAGTAAGGAAGCAGGGTCTAGGGCAGCCACAGGCACATCCGAATGGACAAAATCGTCGACCACATCAACGTCAACCGCGATCGCTACGTCGAGGAACTGAAGCAATACCTGGCCATCCCCAGCGTGAGCGCGTTGCCCCAACACAAAGATGACGTACGCCGTTGCGCCGAGTGGACGGCCGACCAGATGCGGCGCATTGGGCTGCAGACCGTGCGGCTGGAAGAAACGCCCGGTCACCCCATCGTCTACGGTGAGTGGCTCGGTGCGCAAGGCGCGCCGACAATTCTCTTCTACGGGCACTACGATGTGCAGCCGGTCGACCCGCTCAACCTGTGGACGTCGCCGCCGTTCGAGGCGACGGTTCGCGACGGTGAGATCTACGCGCGCGGGTCCGTTGACGACAAGGGCCAGGTGTTCATGCACTTCAAAGCCGTTGAAGCGCACATGAAAGAGCATGGGCGGTTGCCGGTGAATATGAAGTTTCTCATCGAGGGCGAAGAGGAGGTTGGCAGTGCGAACCTCGACAACTTCGTCAACGCCAACAAGGCTCTGCTCAAAGCCGACGTCGTGGTCATCAGCGACTCGCCGATGTTCGATCGCGGCGTGCCATCGATCTGCTACGGTCTGCGCGGCCTTGCCTACTACCAGATCGATTTGCGCGGCACGAAGTCCGACCTGCATTCCGGCTCGTTTGGCGGCGCGGTCGCTAACCCAGCCATGGTGCTGGCGCAGATCCTTGCCCAAATGAAGGACCGCAGTGGTCGCATCAAGATCCCGGGCTTCTACGACGACGTCGTCGAATTGCTGCCGGAGGAGCGAGCGGAGTTCGCCAAGTTGCCGTTCAACGAGAGAAAGTATCGGCTGGAGCTCGGTGCACCGCGGCTGTTCGGCGAGACTGGCTTCACGACGCTCGAGCGCGTCTGGGGTCGTCCGACGTTCGAAGTCAACGGTCTGCTCTCCGGGTTTACCGGCGAGGGCGCGAAAACCGTGATCCCAGCACTGGCCATGGGCAAGGTGAGCATGCGACTGGTGCCAAATCAGGACCCGAAGAAGATCGGGGATCTGTTCGAGGCACATATCAAGAAGATCGCGCCTAAGACCGTTGAACTGTCGCTGACGCGAATGCACGGGGGCAAGCCGTGGATGACGGCATTCGATAATCCTTTTGTGCAGGCGGCCGGCCGCGCCATCGAAAAGGGATTTGGCCAGCGACCGGTCTTCAATCGTGAAGGCGGCTCGATCCCGGTGGTGGCAACGTTCCAGGAAGAACTGGGGCTCCCGTGTGTGCTGTTTGGCGTCGGGTTGCCCGATGAGAACGCGCATGCACCCGACGAAAAGCTCGATCTTGGAAATTTTCACAACGGCATCATCGCGTCGGCATTTCTCTATGGGGAAATCGGAGGACTGCCGCGCTGACTGACCGGCTCCCCGCGAGGGATTTCGGCCCCGCGATCGAGCTTCTTCGGGCTTTCTACGGGCTCCAGCCCCTGCCACCGGACACCCTCTTCCAGTTCTTCGTCTGGCAGATCCTGTCCGTTAATGCGCTGCCGGCAAGGCGCGACCTTGCTTGGCAGGGCCTGCGGAGAATCCCGGCGCTCACGCCGGACGCCATGTTCCGCGCTGCCTCGAAGGCCTTACTCGAAGTCGTCGGCCTGGCGGGCCCATATCGGGACGGCAAAGTGGACCAGATTCGAGTCACCGTCGGAGAGTTTAAACGCCATCGCGAGCGGCTCGACGTGAATGCGATGAAGCGCGCCAGCCTGCTCGCCAATGCTCGCGAGCTGCGCCGGCTTTCACAGTTTGACCGCTCGGCCCGCGCCCGAGCGCTGTTGTTTGCCGCCGGTCGTGTGGTGTTGCCCGTGGACGACGACGTCAGTCGTGTCGTGATGCGGCTGATGGGACTGGTGAACAAAACGCCACCGCGCCGGGGCCAAACGATTGTTGGCGACGGGGCTGCCGAAAAACTTGAATGTTTATCGTGAGGCAATTCTCTATCTGCGCCACCACGCGCAACACTTGTGGCTGGTGGTCGCACCGCATTGCACCGTGTGTCCGCTGAGGCCCGAGTGCCGTGCCGCGGATTCAATTCAACGACGCCACGCGCCGGCGTAGCGCTTTGACGTGCTCCCACACCTGTTCGTAGTCCTTCTTCTGCTCTTCGTCGACGTCCACCACTTTTGACAACTTGAGATATTCCTCCAGGTCGCGCAACGCGGCTGGGAAGTCGTTCATGTGGTAGGCGAGCAGCCCGCGGTCGCGCAGCTCAATCACGGCCGTTGGCGACAATGCAATCAGGAGGTCGCTGGCACTGCGCGCCTGTGGGAAGGAGCGCCAGCGCACGTAAAGCCGCTTCAAATTCAACAGCATGCGCACCAGAATCTGGCGCCGTGTTGCGGGCGCGAGCAGTTCGGGCGCCCATGCCGCCTCGTCGCCCACATGACGGTGCAGCAGCAACCGACACTGGTGCTCGTCTAATATCGCTCCGCCATGAAACGGGTCGACGATCAATCCGTCGTCGGGGTCGTCCGTGTGCAGGTCGTGGAGGGCGCGCACCAGGAAGTGGCCGGGAAAGTTGACGCCCTCGGCGCGAAGTCCCGCTCGTCGCGCGACCTCGATATAGACCAGGCACAGCGAAATCGGAATGCCGGTGCGGCGCTCCAGCACTTCATTGAGACAGCTGTTTCGGGGGTCCTCGTACTGCTCGCGATTGCCGAAGAAGCCAAGCTCGTTGAAGAGGTAACGATTGAGCGCATCCACGCGGGCGTCAAGCGGGGCATGGTGCCCCGGGTCTTTGTCGATGCGCTGAAAGGCGGCGGCTCCCATTTCGTCCAGTCGGTCGAGATACGGTCCGGGCACGAGGCGGGGGTATTCGAGTCGCGCAATGAGAAATGCCGGCGCGGCCAGGTCCGGGCCCGGCCGGTCGGCCGCTTCAGCAAGCTGCGTGGCGAGTGTTCGTCGGCTCGTAGTCAAGAATTCCCTG
>JACCSI010000696.1 GCA_013813075.1 Acidobacteriota bacterium
CTCGACTACGTGTTTCGCGTCGTCAGGATCATCGACCACTAGCACCCAATCGGCGTCACACCTTGGTGCGGAAATACTCGATTGTGCTGGTCAGTCCGGCGCGTAAATCGACCTTCGGCTCCCACCCGAGCAGCGTTCGCGCCCGGGTGATGTCCGGCCGGCGGACCTTTGGATCGTCCTCCGGCAGCGGGTGGTACACGATCTGACTCGTCGAACCGGTCATTTCAATGATGACCCGCGCAATCTCCTCGATCGTCATTTCCGCCGGATTGCCGATATTGACCGGGTCGTTGGTGTCGGACAGCATCAGGCGAATGATGCCGTCGACGAGGTCGGTGATATAGCAGAAGCTGCGCGTCTGGCGACCGTCCCCGAAGACGGTCACCTTTTCGTTACGCAAAGCCTGCGAGATGAACGCCGGAACCGCTCGACCGTCACGGATCCGCATGCGCGGACCATAGGTATTGAAGATCCGAACGATCTTGGTGTCGAGCCCATGAAAGCGGTGATACGCCACCGTAATCGCTTCCGCAAATCGCTTGGCCTCGTCGTAGACGCCGCGCGGGCCGATCGGATTGACGTTGCCCCAGTAGGTTTCTTTCTGCGGATGTTCGAGCGGATCGCCATAGACCTCGGATGTCGAGGCGATCACGAACCTGGCATTCTTGGCTTTGGCAAGCCCGAGTGCCTTATGCGTGCCCAGCGCACCGACCTTGAGCGTCGGGATCGGCAATTCCAGATAGTCGATGGGGCTCGCGGGACTGGCCCAGTGCAGCACATAGTGCACCGGACCCTCGATGTAGATGTAGTTGGTGACGTCGTGCTTGATAAATTCGAAATCGCGATTACGCAGATGCGCGATGTTCGCCGTGTCCCCGGTCAGCAGATTGTCGATGCCGATCACCGAGTAGCCGCGATTGAGCAATTCTTCGGCGAGGTGCGAGCCGATAAACCCGGCGGCACCAGTGATGACCACTCGTTCACTCACGCGATACGCCTCGGCGGGAAGACCCCGCGTATTAAAGTCAGCCACATGATTTTGAGATCAAGCGAGACCGACCAGTTTTCGATGTAATACAAATCGTATTCGATTCGCTTTTCCAGCGAGGTGTTGCCGCGCCACCCATTGACCTGCGCCCACCCGGTAATACCCGCCTTGACCTTGTGGCGCAGCATGTACTGCGGAATGCGGTGCTTGAACTGCTCGACAAAAAACGGCCGTTCGGGTCGAGGGCCCACGATCGACATGTCGCCCCTGAGGACGTTCCAGAACTGCGGCCACTCGTCAAGGTCGCGCTTGCGCAGCCAGTGGCCAATCCGCGTCGCGCGCGGGTCGTCCTGGTCGGCCCACACCGGCCCCTCGTCTTCGGCATCCAACGGCATTGTGCGAAATTTGTAGACCACGAACTGTTTGCCGTCGAGTCCCATGCGCTCCTGGTGATAGAAGATCGGTCCGGGCGAGTCGTGTTTGATCAGCCACGCGATCATCAGGCAGGGCAGCGACATGAGGGACAGCGCCACCGACGAAATCGCGATGTCCAGGGCCCGCTTGACCCCCGCGTTCAGGCCCTGGAGCGGGACGTCGTTGAGGTTGATGACCGGTACGCCATCGAGATCCTCGAGCCGCGCGCGCAGCGCGATGAACTGGAGCAGGTCGGGCACGACTTTAACGTCGACGCCCTCACGGCTCGTTGACTCCACCAGGTCGAGCAGCTTCATGTGCTCTTCCAGCGGCAGCGCTACATAAAGATGATCGATCTTCTCCCGCTGCACGATCTCGGCGGCCTCAGTCAGCCGTCCCAGGAGAGGCAAGCCACGGTAGCCGAGGTGGTCCCCGCCGGCCCGGTCATCAACGAAGCCGATAATTTGATACCCCAGCTCGCGATGTTCGAGCACCTTGTCGGCGACCATGCGGCCCAGTTCGCCGGCGCCGGCAATCAGGATGCGCCGCAGGCCCACGCCCGCTGCCCAGCGGCGCTCGAGCGCCTCGCGCACCAACTTGCGCGACAGATACCCCAGCCCGATGTTGACGATCAGGAAGAGGCCCCAGACGCCACGCGAAACTTCGTACGCGCCAAGGTCGCGCAGAGCGTCGCTGACGTAGTACGCCCCGACGTACAACGTGGCGACGACGCCAAACACGACCGCGATGATGCTGCCGACCAGCACGTTGAAGAAGTCGTCGATGCGCGAGCGGCCACGCCGCAGGCGATAGAGTCCCTGCAGGTGGAACGCGAACGGCACGATGACCGCCACGAACGGCAGGATGTCCAGATACTGACCGAGGGGTGGCTGCCCCTTGGGTGCCGGGATGAGACCGGTCTCGAATCGGATGAAATACGCGACGATAAACGCCGCCATGCCGAGCAGGGCGTCGGTCGCCACGTGAAAGGCGACCAGCAAGCGGTTATGGCGTTTTACCATCGCTGACCCGCGGGCGCGGCCATCGTCTCGTCAATCGCCTGCTGAATTTCGCGGACGAATCGATCGCGGCTGAATGTCTCCGCGTGCTTACGAATCTGTCCTGAATCCCACGTTGTTTGTGCCGCCCGCCGCAGGCCGTCCGCCAACGCCTCTTCTCCCGGCTCGACCAGCACGCCGGTGACGCCGTCGACCACCGTCTCACACGCGCCGCCGCGCCCGAGCGCCACGACCGGTCGCCCACACGCCTGTGCCTCGAGCGGCACAATGCCGAAGTCTTCCTCACCAGGAAGAATCGTGGCGACGCACGACCGATACAAGTCGCGAATTTCCTCGTTGGTGCACCAGCCGAGAAAGCGGACGTCGTCACCCGCAAGAGATGCCAGTTGCGCCCGTTCGGGGCCGTCGCCGACGACCGTGAGTGGTACGTTGGCGCGGCGCGCGGCGGCAATGGCGAGGTCGACGCGCTTGTAAGGCACCAGAGCGGAGACCACTAACAGTCCGGACGCCGCCAGTGTGGCGGGCGGGGGGGTATAGAAGGTGGTCTCGACAGGAGGATACACAATGCTCGATCGGCGATTATAGTACAGCCCGATCCTCCGCGCAACATATTGAGAGATAGCGAGATAGCGGTGTACTCGCCCCTCCGTGGCGCGGTCCCACCGGGCCATGGCCGCAAGCACGGGGCGGAGCACGCGGTTCCCGAATTTGCCGACTCGGTCCGGTCCGAAGTACGCATCGAACTGGTCCCAGGCGTATCGCATCGGCGTCAGGCAGTAGCAGAGATGACGCGTGTGGCCGGGGACCACCACCGATTTGGCCGCGCAGTGACTGGTACTGAGGACGAGGTCGTAGCCATCGAGATCGAACTGCTCGATCGCGATGGGAAACAACGGCAGGTAGTGCCGGTAGAGCCGTCCAGGCAGCGGTAAATATTGAATCGGCGAGGTGCGCACCTGGCGCCGTTCGATGATCGGGTCGGTGGCGCCCGGTACCCGCACGAGCGTGAACAGGTCTGCGTCCGGGAACATCTCGCAAAATGCCAGCAACGCGCGCTCCCCGCCGCGCATTCCGGTGAGCCAGTCGTGAATCAGGGCAATCTTCACCGCTCCAGCACCTCCATGTAGATGCGGTGAATGGCGGCCACCGATTCCGTCCACGAAAACTGTCGCGCCCGCGCCAGCCCGCGCGCCGTCAACTCGGCCCGCAGCGCCTCGTCGGTGACCGCGCGCGTCATCCCATCGGCGATGGAGACGGGATCGTAGGGATCGACGAGCAGCGCCGCGCCCCCCGCAATCTCCGGCAGTGACGAGACGTTTGACGTCACTACCGGCGTGCCGCATGCCATCGCCTCGAGCGGGGGCAGCCCGAATCCTTCGTAAAGCGACGGGAACACAAACGCGCGTGCCAGTCGATAGAACGCAGCCAGGGTGTCGTAGGGCTGGAATCCCAGAAAGCGCACGTGCTTGTCGAGCCGGTGTCGATGCACTGCCTGCCGCAGAGAAGGGTATTTCGAGATCTCATCGCCGATGATGAGCAGTCGCAGATCACCCAGACCCTGGGCGCGCGCACGACCGAAGGCGTCGATCAGACGCTCGAGGTTCTTGTGTGGCTTGATGTTGCCGACGTAAAGCAGGAACGGGTGATCGAGCTGGTAGCGCTGCCGAGTGAGGTCCATCCGCTCTTCGTCGGGCGGTCCCAGAAAGCGCTCGTCGATGGCGTTGTAGATGACCGCGACCTTTTCTGCGGGGATATCGAAGAAGCGCAAAATGTCGCGCTTCGACGCGTCCGAGACGGTCAGGATGCGGTCGGATTTGCGCGCGGCACTCCACATCGACATGCGCGCATAAAGATGCGCTAACGAGCCTGGCAAATACTGCGGAAACATCAAGTGGATGCAGTCGTGAATGGTTACGACCGCGCGGCATCGCACCGCGGGCGGCAACACGTAGTGCGGCTCGTGCAACAGATGCACGCGTTCGCGGACCAGGCTGATCGGAATCGAAATCTGCTCGGCAATCGAGTACGGTCGTGCGGTCTCGGGCACCGGACGGAAGTTAACGCCAAGCTCGCTGACCAGTTCCACATCCGATGGACGGCATAACACGATGTACTCGGTCTCCCGGTCGAGCCGCGCAAGGCCGCTCAGGATGTTGCGTATGTACGTGCCGATGCCGAAGTCGTGAAGTTTTCGCGCATCGATGGCTATTCGCATTGGAGTTTGATCGGCAGAGCAGGGCCGCGATCCGAAGCGATCGACGACTCCGACCGAAGACTGGAAGCCAGTGTATCCCGCGGCTCAGCCAGATGGCCCTCTGCCCGTCAGGCGCAAGTACAGGCGCAGTGCTGGCACCCACAGCGGGTGGTGTTTCTCGTAGTACGCCAGCTGGCTGCGGCGGCGGAGCCGTTCGGTGTGCGGGTTGCGCTGGGCCGAGCGGCCTCGTAGGTGCAGGATCTCGGACTGCGGCACGAACAACACGCCGCGGCCACGCTTGCGAATCGACAGGCAGAGGTCAACATCTTCGGTGTACATGAAATAGCGTTCGTCGAGTAGTCCAACCGCTTCGAGATCAGCGCGGCGGATGAGCAAGCACGCCCCACTAACCCATTGACGTGGGCCTGGCTCCCGCGCCCAGCGATCGACGCGACGCACGACCACCCGCACCCTGCGGTTGTAGAGGTCGCCGACAATTTTCTGCCGGAGCTCGCCGAACGGGCCAATCGACCAACCGAAAGACAGCTCCGGATAGCCGGCCTCGTCGATCAATCGCGGTCCTGCCACTGCCGCGTCCGGGTGAGTGGCGAGGCCGCGTACCAGCGCGGGAATCGCGCCCGGCGGTACGAGCGTGTCAGGGTTGAGCAGCAGGATGTACTCACTTTCGGTCGCGCGAATGCCCAGATTATTGGCGCGCGCGAAGCCGAGATTGTCGCCGGCCTCGATCATCCGGACACCCGGCCACTCGCTGGCGACCATCTGCGCCGTCCCGTCGTGAGATGCATTGTCGACGACCACAACGTCAGTCGGGAAGGGGTCGGTGTGTCCGATCACCGACCGCAGACACGCGGTGAGCTCGTCGCGCACGTTGTAACTGACGATAACGATCGTCAGCGATTGGTCGTCACGTATCTTCGTCACGTACCCGCGGCATCTTCCAACGCTCGGAGCGTCTGCGCCGCCGTACGCGTCCAGTCGTAGCGTTCCAGAACGGCCTCGGCCTTGGCAAGGACGGCCCAGCGCGCCGGTGCATCGGTCAACATTTCCACCAGTGCGTGAGCCAGCGGGACCGGGTCCGAGAGATCCGCATCGACGAACCGGGCAGCATCGCCATAGATTTCACGCGCAATCGGCGTGTCGAGTACGACAGAAGGCACACCTGCGGCGAGCGCTTCGAGCGGCGTCAGGCCAAAACCCTCGTACTCGGACAGAAACGCAAACACGGACGCGCGGCCGTACAAGTCGCGTAACGTGGCGTCATCGACATACGAGCGTACGGTGACTCGGGCGGCAATGTCACGCGGGCAGTCCCGCAACAAAACAGCGGGGTCGGCCAGAGGATAAGTGCGATTCTCGCCCACGACTTCGAGACGGCTGTGAGGGACCCGCCCCGCGACCGACTCGACGAAGGCCGCAATCAGCTTGTCGACATGACGACGCCGGAAGATCGACCCCACAAAGAGGACGATCGGCTCGCGCGGTCGTGGCAGGCCCTCGTCCGCCATCAGGCGCCACGACGGCGCTATCCCCAGGGGGATCACCCGGATCTTGCTCACGGGGATACCCAAGTGCCTGACGATTTCATCGCGCGAAAAATTCGAATCCGTCAACACCGTACGGGCCCGCCGCGCGGACCATGCGGTCACGATGCGGCGGCGTGCACCTTCGCGACGCGAAAACCATTCGGGATGCGCCGAGAACGAGACGTCGTGGACGGTCAGCGCAATCGGACAGGGCGCGGTCAGCGGGGCGGAGTAGCCGGGCGCGAAGAGCAAAGCCGGGCGATCGGGTGCGAGCGCACGTGGCAGCGTCCACTGCTCCCATCGCGTGCCACCGACGCCGGGGAGGATGGTGACGCTGTCGTGAAATGCCGCAGGTACGACGATGCGTTCGTGCGCGAAGCATCGCCACTGATGTCGACGGGCGTCAGGCGACGTCGACCATTGTTCCAGAAGCGCGCCGAGATATCGTCCGACGCCAGTCTGGCGGCCGGAGAGTTCGCGCGCGTCTACCGCGATGTTCATTTGCGCCGCCGCGCCCGGGCCGCGATGGCGGAGCGATAGGCGTCGCGCGCCGTACGTGCAGCGACCTCCCACGAGAAGCGTCGAGCCTCGATGATGCCACGCGCCGTGGCGGCGGCTGCCGCAGCCGGACTCAGCAACTGCTCCATCGCGGCCGCCATCGCAGCGACGTCGTCGGGGTCGATGGGGGATGCGGCGCCACCCAC
>JACCSI010000710.1 GCA_013813075.1 Acidobacteriota bacterium
GATGTGATAACCGTCCAGATAGACATCGAACGCGCCATTGCCATTCCGCGGCACAACCACGACTTCCACGCTGCGCGCCGACGATTTCTCGTCATCGCGCACGATCAGCGACCAGGTGTGGGGGCCCACGCGGACGGCGTCGACCAGGTGCACACGATTGTCGACGACCACCCGATAACCCTGAGGCTGGCGCCGGACGTCCACGGTGCGCGGCTTGTCCGCCACGTCGAGCTGGAACTTCATCGCAGCGCTCCGAGACGCGCCCGATCCTTCCATCGGCTTGGCGGTGCCTGCGCGACGGTGTGACCCTGCCCTGTCGCGACCGACCCGACGACTAACGACAGCGCCGCGGCAATGGCAGCCAATTCCAGATGTTCCTCGTCGGGTGCATGGAGCAGCGCGCCCTGGCGCTCCGCCAGTTTCCTGTCGATGAACCCCGTATCAAATCTCCCCGCGACAAAATCGTCGTCGTCGAGCACCCACCGGAAAAACGGGATCGTCGTCTTGATGCCGCGCACGTCGTATTCGTCGAGGGCGCGGCGCATGCGCGCCAGCGCGTGTGGCCGCGATTCGCCCCAGGTGATCAACTTAGAGATCATCGGGTCGTAGAAAATCGGCACCTCGCCGCCCTCGTAGGCGCCGCTATCGTCCCGGACACCCGGGCCGTGCGGTACACGTAATCCCGTGATGGTTCCGGGTGAGGGCATGAAGCCGCTGTCCGGGTCTTCGGCGTAGATGCGGCATTCCACGGCATGGCCCTGCGGCGTCAGCATCGCGTCTGGATTGAGCGTCAGCTTCTCGCCGCGCGCTATGCGGATCTGCCAGGCCACGAGATCGATGCCGCTCACCATCTCGGTGACGGGGTGCTCGACCTGCAGACGGGTATTCATCTCCAGAAAATAAAATTGCCCGCTCTGGTCGAGCAAGAACTCGATTGTCCCGGCGTTTGTGTAGTTCACCGTGCGTGCGACTGCCGCCGCCGCAGACGTCATGGCGCGGCGCGTTTCGAGCGACACCGCCAGCGACGGGCTTTCTTCCACGACTTTCTGATGACGTCGCTGCAGTGAGCATTCGCGCTCGACGAACGGCAGCACGGTGCCGTGGTGATCCCCCAGCAACTGGACTTCGATGTGGCGGGGCTGGAGGATGCGGCGCTCGAGATACACCGCGGAGTCGCCGAACGCCGATCCCGCCTCCGAACGCGCGGCGCGGAGCGCACTGGGCAATTCCTCGGCGGTGGCCACCATCCGCATCCCTTTGCCGCCGCCGCCCGCCACAGCCTTCAGCATCAGCGGATAACCGATGCCCGCGGCAGTCCCTTGCACCTGGGCGTCAGGCACGGATTCGTGGAGTGGTTCTTCGGTGCCAGGCACCACGGGGACGCCGGCCTTGATGGCGGCCTGCCGCGCGGCCGTTTTGCTGCCCATGCGGCGGATCGCTTCTGGGGTGGGGCCAATGAAGATCAGGCCGGCATCGTCGCAGGCGGCGGCAAAGTCTGGATTTTCGGCGAGGAAGCCGTACCCCGGATGCACTGCATCGGCGCCTGATTGAAGGGCCACCTCGACAATCTTGGCGATGCGCAGGTAGCTTTCGCGCGGCGAGTTCGGACCGACCGGCCATGCCTCGTCCGCCAGCCGCACGTGCAGCGCCGCGCGATCGCAATCCGAGTAGACCGCGACCGTTGCGATACCCATGTCGCGACAGGCGCGTATCACCCGGACGGCGATCTCGCCCCGGTTGGCTATCAAGATTTTTTTCACTGGAGCCTGACGATTCTATCAGGCCGGCACACGCTTGGGCGGGGGGCGCTGACGGCTGTTTCAGCGCCCTGCCGCGTCGCGGCCGTCTCCGTCCCCCTTCCGACCACCGATTCCGACACCACAGCGAGTGCGGCGCAAGCCGTCCGGAAAACGCTACAGGGGGATGTTGCCGTGTTTCTTCGGCGGGTTGGTGTCGCGCTTGTGCTCAAGCGTGCCCAACGCGAGAATCAACTTGCGCCGCGTGTCGCGTGGCAGGATGACTTCGTCGATGTATCCGCGCCCGGCCGCCACATACGGATTGGCAAACTTCTCGCGGAACTCGGCCACCTTTGTCGAGCGCATCGCCGCCGGATCGGCGGCCTTTTCAATCTCGCGCTTATAAAGCACGTTGACGGCGCCTTCCGACCCCATGACCGCAATTTCCGCGCTTGGCCACGCGTAATTGAAGTCGGTGCGGATGTGCTTGCTCGCCATCACGCAATATGCCCCGCCATACGCCTTGCGCGTGATCACCGTCACCTTCGGCACCGTCGCTTCGGCGAATGCGTAGAGCAACTTCGCGCCGTGGCGGATGATGCCGCCGTATTCCTGGACTGTCCCGGGCAGGAAGCCCGGCACATCTTCGAACGTGATCAGCGGAATGTTGAACGCGTCGCAGAAGCGGACGAACCGTGCGCCCTTCACCGACGCGTTGATATCGAGCGTTCCGGCCAAATGCGCCGGCTGGTTCGCGACGATGCCGACGGGCCGGCCGCCAAGCCGTGCAAACCCGACGACGATGTTCTTCGCGTAGTGCTCGTGCACTTCGAGGAAGTAGCCGTCATCGGCGATCGCATGGATGAGATCGAGGATGTCGTACGGCTGGTTGGGTGACGGCGGAATCAGCGCATCCAGCGCTTCGTCCGCGCGGTCGACGGGGTCCTGGGTGTCGACGCGAGGCGGATCGTCGAGGTTGTTACTCGGCATGAGGGAGAGCAGTTCGCGAATCAGCGTGATGCACTCGTTGTCGTCTTCCACGGCGAAGTGCGCAACGCCACTGCGCTCGTTGTGTGACATCGCACCACCCAGGTCCTCCTTGGTCACGTCTTCGTGGGTCACGGTCTTGATGACCTCGGGACCGGTCACGAACATGTAACTCGTGCGCTTCACCATGATGATGAAGTCGGTGATCGCCGGGGAGTACACGGCTCCGCCTGCGCATGGCCCGAGGACTGCGGAAATCTGCGGCACCACGCCCGACGCCAGCGTGTTGCGCAGGAAGATGTCGGCGTAGCCTGCGAGCGACACGACACCTTCCTGGATGCGCGCCCCGCCAGAATCGTTGAGGCCGATGATTGGCGCGCCGTTGCGCATCGCCATGTCCATGGTCTTGGCAATCTTCGCGGCGTTCGTTTCCGAGAGTGACCCGCCGAACACCGTGAAGTCCTGCGCGAACGCGTAGACGACACGGCCGTTGACGCGCCCGTGCCCGGTGACGACACCGTCCCCCGGGATGACGTCGTCGGCCATCCCGAAGTCCGTGCAGCGGTGGGTCACGAGTTTGTCGACTTCCTCGAAGGTGCCGGGGTCGAACAACAGTTCGATGCGCTCGCGCGCCGTCAGCTTGCCTTGCTCGACTTGCTTGCGCAGCCGATCCTCGCCGCCGCCGAGCTCGGCGCGCCGCTCGAGGTCGTGCAGTTTCTCAATGGGATTCATAAGCACACGGACGGGCCACAGGGACACAAGGGCGCAGAGGCTACACAGAGCAATTTTTCTCTATGCTTTTCCTCGGTGACTCTGTGTGCCTCTGTGTGCCTCTGTGGCTTGTACGTCATCAGGCCTCCACACACGGGTTGCTCAGGGCGCCGATACCGGCGATCTTCACCATCACGCGGTCGCCCGGCTTCAAGGGCCCAACGCCGGATGGGGTGCCCGTCGTGATAACGTCCCCCGGCACGAGCGTGCAGAAGCGCGTCACGAACTCGACGAGTTCCGGCACCGCAAAGATCAACTGGTCGGTATTGGACGACTGCCGCTTCTCGCCATTGACCCAACCCTCAATCGCGAGATTCGATGGGTCGAGGCCGACTGCGATGCACGGCCCCATCGGGGCGAACGTGTCGAACCCCTTGGCGCGCGTGTACTGCACATCCTTGTGTTGCAGGTCGCGTGCGGTGACATCGTTGAGGCAGGTGATGCCCAGCACATAGTCCATCGCGCGAACGGCCTTGACGTTGTAGGCACGCTTGCCGATGACCACGGCCACCTCCGATTCATAATCGACACGGCCCGCCCAGAGCGGAATGCGGATCGGATCGTCGGGTCCAATGACCGACGTCGAGGGCTTGGAAAACACGAGGGGCTCCGCCGGCAGAGGCTTGTTCATCTCCGCGGCGTGGTCCTTGTAATTGAGGCCAATGGCGATGATCTTCGACGGCAGCACCGGCGCCGTGAACTTCATCGGCGTATCCTCGATCAACATTCCGGTGTGATAGTCGCCGAAAATGCTGCCCTCGAGCCAGTACAGGCCGCCATCCTGCTCGAGTGCGTAGCGGCCGCCCATGCCCATCTTTACTCGGTAAATTTTGTCCATCGTCGTTTACGGCCTGGCCGTTTCTTCGATGCGGTTCGATTCGGGGCTGCGATTGCCGGACTTATCGACCGCGACAATCGCGTAGATGTATCGCAGCCCGCTGCGGACGCTGCCGTCGCGATACGACAGCTCGCTGATGGGTGCCTCCATCAGCGGCGTCAGTGTCGCACTGCCCGCATCACCGCGCAACACGAGGTAACCGGCGAGGTCGATCGCCGGGCTCGGTTCCCAAATGAGACTGATCGCCGCCGGCACTGCGACCGCGTCGAGATTGCCCGCCGGCGAGGGCGGGAAGGTGTCGGCAAAACTCGCGCAGATAGTCGGCGACGCTGGGCCACGCACGTGCACGCCGTTCACGATATCCACCGGGCGCACATAGAAACAGCGTTCCACGCCCAGAGTGCTGTTCGCGTGCGTGAACTCGCGGGTGCCCACGGGCGCCGGCGTCACCGGGGCCGGGACGGCAAGCGGCCCGTCCGCGGGCGCATTGCGTGGCACCTCGTAGACGTCATAGGTCGTCGGCGCCGGTCCAGGCACGATGGGGCGCGACGGCAGTAGGCCGGGTTCCGACGGGTCGATGGAGCCGCGCGCGCCGGACGACGCCTCCCAGCGAAGCGTCCAGGAGGTCTCGTCGACCGTGAGCTGTGGTACAGGCGGGGCGCCA
>JACCSI010000715.1 GCA_013813075.1 Acidobacteriota bacterium
GGCACCGGTTCGCCGTCGAGGTCGGCGCGCAGCCTCTGCACGTCGTAGCGAACGCCGGCGGACAAGGTCACGCCGCGACCGATCCGCCAGGTGTCCTCCAGGAACAATGCATACATGTCGACGGCACGGTCCAACGCACCGGAACCGGTGGCCGTCCGATACCTCGCCGGAAAGGTGCTGAGGACGCCGGGCTCGGGCAACCGGTCCTGAAGAAACAGGAACTCGCCGTTGAAGGCCGTGTTGATGGTTCGCGGGCCGCTGCTGAGGTTCACCTCGAAGCCGCCCTTGAAGTCGTGACTGCCGAAGCCGCCTTCGCGGTGGTAGTTCATCGTGTCCATCACGATGTAATTGAGCTGCTGGCGGCTCTGTGGAAAGTTCGTCGCCTGTCCAAAGGTGATGCTCGGAAAGATGATGCGCGGACCGAGCGCGCCGGACGGCAGGCGGTCCTTGACCGCGTCGCTGTAGGCCAGGCGCAGCTGATTGGTGAAGTTGTTGGTGAACACGGAGGTGATGGCGCCGGAGAGATAAACGTCGTGCGCCTTCTCGTTGAACCCGCCGTCGCCGGCGATGTTGCCGCCCAGGTCCTGGGCTTGGCGATCCTGGTTGCCGTACATCCCGATGCCACTCACATAGTGGCGCTTCGACAACGTCGCGGTCAGCTTGCCGAAGGCGTTGTGCTGACGCAGCGGGCGCGGCACTTCGGTCCGCGCGTCGGTAATGATCGGCAATACGAACGCGGGGATGTTGACGGTGACGACGTCGTCGTAGATCTGGCGCTCGTAACTGACGAAGTAGTGCATGCGGTCTTTGACGAGCGGCGCGCCGAGCGTGGCGCCGAACTGCTGCTGCCGGAACGGGACCTTGCCGGTCGCAAAGGCATTCGGCTTGTCGAACGCGTCGTCTCGCAGGAAGTAATAGCCGCGGCCCCCCACACGATTGGTGCCTGACTTGGTGAGGATGTTGATGACACCGCTCCCCGATCGACCGAATTCCACCGAGTACTGGTTGGCGACGATCTGAAATTCCTGCACCGACTCTTGCGAGAAGGTGTGGCGCGAGGCGTTGGAGAGGCCCGTGCCGCCGCCGGTGACTTCGTCGTTGATGTCGATCCCTTCGAGCCACAGCGACTTGAATTGCTCGTTGAATCCGCCAAAGGAAATCGAGTCGGTCGCACTGTTGGCCGACGCAGTGTCCACCGTCACGCCGGGAGCCAAGAGCGCGAGATCGACGAACTGGCGGCCTTTGACCGGCAGATCGTCGACCTCCGCGGGAGTGATGTTGGTCTCGAGCGACTTCTGCGTGGTTTCGACGAGCGGCGCCTGCGCGGAAACCGTCACCGCCTCTTGCAGCGACGCGAGCTGCAGATCGATGTTGAGCGTCAGGTTGCCACCAAGCGTCAACACCACGTCGGGGCGCTCGACCATCGCGAACGCCGGCATCTCGACCTTCACGGTGTAGCGGCCCGGCGGCAACTCGCTCATGCGATAGGTGCCACGCTCGCCCGTCGTGATCGACCGCGTCAGGCCGTTACTTTCGTTGGTGACGGTGACCGTCGCGCCGGGCAGGACCCCGCCCTGGTCGTCTTTGATCGTGCCGTCGAGCGTTGCGTTCGTGGATTGGGCAAGAGCCGCGATTGGCACAAACGCCGCGATGACAAGTGAGACAACGAGCGAACGCGCCAGGGCCGAGACCTGAGCAACCGGCATGAAACCTCCTGCAGAGAATGGACGAGTCGCGAGGGTGTCATATGACCCAATCTGGTGTCAACGACTTGGCGGTCCGCCGGTCGCGATGACGGCCGCCGTCTTGTGGGCAGAGGCCGACCGTTGCATAATTCGCCGCATGGCGACACTGAGCGGGGCGGTGACAGGGACGCGCACACGATGGCGGGCGCTGGTGCTGGCCGGCGCTCTCGGTTGGTCGTGTCTGCAGACGGCGGGGCTCGTGGCGCAGCCTGGGGTGCAGTACGACGTACTCATCCGCGATGGGCAGGTCTTCGACGGCACCGGCACTCCGCCGGTCACCACGAGTATTGCGGTGCGAGACGGGCGCATCGTGGCCGTCGGCGCGCTGCCGAATGCGCGCGCCACTACCGTGATCGACGCCACCGGCCGCTACGTGACGCCCGGCTTCGTCGACGTGCACTCGCACGCCGGCGAAGGGCTGAGCGGTGCGCTCAATCACGGTCAGCCGGTGCTGGCGCAGGGCATCACGACCGTCGTCGTTAATCCGGACGGCGGCGGCCCGGTTGACATCGCCGGGCAGCGCGCCACTTATGAGAAGCGTGGCATCGGACCCAACGCTGCGCTGTTCGTCCCGCACGGATCGATTCGCCGCGAAGTGCTCGGCATGGCCGATCGCGCGCCGACCGCCGCGGAGCTCGATCGTATGCTGGCTCTTACCCGCGCCGGGATGAAGGCCGGCGCCGTCGGCTTGTCGAGTGGGCCCTACTATGCCCCTGGCAGCTATGCCAAAACCGACGAGCTCATCGCCCTCGCCAAGGTCGCCGCCGAAGTTGGCGGCGTCTATTCCAGCCACATCCGCGACGAAAGCGACTACACGATCGGGCTGGTGGCGGCCGTGGAAGAAGTCATCACGGTTGCGGAGAAAGGCGGCCTGACCGGCATCGTCACGCACATGAAGGCCCTGGGGACCGGCACCTGGGGCGCTTCGGCCGAAGCGGTGAAGCGCATCGAGGCGGCGCGCGCCAGAGGCGTCAGCGTGCTCGCCGATCAATACCCGTATGAGGCGAGCGGTACCAGCATTACTGGTGCCCTCGTGCCGCGATGGGCGCAAGTGCTCGGCGACGACGCAATGATTCGGCGCGCCAAGGGCGACGAGCGCCCCAGGCTGCTTGCCGACGTCAAGACCAACATCGCCCGCCGCGGCGGACCAGCCACGCTGATGATCGCGCGCTTCGCGCCTGACCCGTCTCTCGAGGGCCAGAACCTTGACCAGATCGCCAAGCTCTGGAACAAATCGCCCGAAGAAGCCGCGCTCGATCTCCTGGTGCAAGGCGGCGCCAGCCTCGTCTCGTTCAACATGACCGACAACGACATCGACCACATCATGAAACAGTCGTGGACGATGACCAGCACCGACGGCGGGCTGGGTCCTATGGGAGTGGGAAAACCACACCCGCGAGGCTACGGCGCCTTCCCGCGCAAGCTGCGTCTGTACGTGCGCGAACGACGCGTCGTCGACTGGCCGTTCGCGATCCGGTCGATGACCAGCCTGCCGGCGACAGTATTCGGCCTCAAGGACCGGGGCGTGATCCGTGAAGGCGCATGGGCCGACATCGTGGTCATCAACCCCGCGGAGGTCGCCGACAAGGCGACCTACACCGACCCCCACCAGTTGAGCGTCGGCATCGACACGATTATCGTCAATGGCAAGATTGCGCGATTGGCCGGCAAGTTTGCGCCGGCCCTATCGGGGCGCGTCCTCACCATCGAGCGCTGACGCGGCGAGGCTTGTCGTGATATCTGGCTCTACGCGTGGCTGAGAAGGAGGAAAGCAGAGTGCCAATCTATGAGTACGCGTGCCGGCAGTGCGGCCACACCTTCGAGCGGCTCGTCATGCCCCCCGCGACGTCAGCCGAGGTCGCGCCGTGTCCCTCTTGTCGAAGCGCAGATCTCGAACGGGTGCCGTCGCGTCTGTCTGTCAGCTCCGAGGCGTCCCGGCAGGCTAACGTGCAGCGTGCACGGAAGCTCGGCACCAAGGAAGCACGCGAAAAGGAAGTGGCCGACCTCGAGGTGATCGCCCACCACACCGACTAACGACCTACCGGCCGACGCTGCCGGCGCTGCCGGCGCGAACGATTTTCTTTACGAACCCGCGCACGTCAGCCATGTAAATGGCGCCCGTGGCATCCACGGTAACCCAGTGCGGGCGGCCCAGATCGCGAATCACGTCGAGCGGCTTGCCGTCCTTCGCAATCGTGATGGTGCCTCCCGCCGCATCGCCGACGTAGAGGATGTCGTCGCTCGTGATGTAAAGGCCGTAGGGCTGCCCCAGGCCGGTCCACTGTTCGA
>JACCSI010000733.1 GCA_013813075.1 Acidobacteriota bacterium
CAATAACGCCGACTGCGCCGGTATGGGCGACATGAGTGCCGCCGCACGCCGACAGATCAAAATCTTCGATGTCGATCAATCGCAACGCTCCGGTCCGCAACGATTTTTTTCGTAACGGCATCGCCGCGGCTTCCTCCGCGGACGCGGATCGCACCAGGACCGGGCGGTTTTCCCACACGATACGATTGGCTTCGTCTTCGGCTGCCCGAATCTGCGGCGACGTCACTTCGCGCCCCAGGTCGATCGTCGCCGAGGTCGCACCCAGGTGGAAGCTCTCTGTGCGCACGCCGAACAACCGGTCGTAGGCGGCGGACAACAGGTGCTGACCCGAGTGCTGTTGCATATGGTCGAAACGCCGTGTCCAGTCGATGGCGCCCTCGATTCGCGCTCCAGGGGGGAGGTGGCGATCGACGACGTGAGCAATCGCACCGTCCTCGCGATCGACAACATCCTGCACACGCGCGTCGCCAAGCGAACCGAGGTCATACGGCTGGCCGCCGGATGTCGGATAGAACGCGGTTTGGTCGAGCACGACCTCGAATCCGAAATCCCGCGGGGCGCAGCTCACCACCGTGGCGCTGAACGACGTGCGATAGGGCTCAGCGTAGTAGAGTCGGGTGGTCATGCGCTGGGGTCGTCGATGGCGGGCAGCTCGAAGTAGAAAATGGCGCCGCCATCAGCGGCGCGGCGATACCCAATGGTGCCGCCGTGCGATTGAATGATGCCGTAGCTGACCGACAGGCCGAGTCCGGTACCTTCGCCAACAGGTTTGGTCGTGAAAAAAGGTTGGAACAACTTGGCTTCGTTCTCGGGGGGAACGCCCGCACCCGAATCCTGGACTTCGAGATACGCGTGGCCATCCCGTCCGCTCGTCGCAATTGATATCTTTCGCGGCTCGGGGCATTCCGATACCGCCTGCTCGGCATTGATCAGAAAATTCAGCACCACCTGCTGCAGTTCGGGAAATACCGCCAGGACGGGTGGGTCGTTCGCTTCCATGACGGCGAGTTCGATGTCGTCTTCCACGAGCCGGCGCTGTCGCAATTCGACCACCGAGGCGACGACATCGCAAAGGCGGAGTGGAGAGGCATCGGCGGTTTGTTGGCGGCTGAAGCGAGAGAGGTTGCGAATAATGGCGCTGGCTCTGGTGCTTTCCTTCTGGATCAGCGCCAACTCCTGTGTCGCCGCCTCTGGCAGATCCTCCCGTAACTGCAAGAGTTCGGCAAAACCAAGAATCGCCTGGAGCGGATTGTTCAATTCGTGCGCGACTCCCGAGACGAGCACACCGATGGCGGCCAGGCGCTCTTGCCGAATGACCTGTCGTTGCAACGACTCCAGTTCCTGGCGCATCCGCCGTTCCTCCGACACCTGCGCCGCAATCGCATCGCGCGCGGCGCGCATGCGGTTGACCATCTCAATGACGGAGTGCTGGATGGTTTCCATCTCCCGCGACGGCATCCCGATGGCACGTGGGGGCGACAGGTCACCACCGGCGACACGGTGGGCAAACTCGAGCGCGTGATCGAACGCGCGGGTATAAGCGCGCAGGAACAGGAACTCGATCAGTAATGTCAGCAGCGTGACGGCGACCACAATGGCCGCAGTGCGTGTGAAGATTGGCGACACGCGGTCCCACGCGACCTTCGAAGGAATGCCAACACTGACAAGCCACGAGCCCTTGGTGAAGACGTCATTGGCAAAGACTCGTTCGATGCCGTCGACGCCAACGCGTTGGACGAACTGCGGCACGTCCTGCACAGCCATGGGCTCGGTGCTCACTCGACGGCCGACGTACTGCTCCGCTTCGGTACTTCGAGCCAGCACAGTGCTTAGCCGGTCGGTGATGGTAATCACCGATCCCGACGGCAGCGGAATGTCCTGAATGACGGTCTGGACCGCCGCGACGTCGCGTCCGCGGTCGAGATAGCCCACGATGGTCGCTGCCATCGCTCGGGCTTCGCCCTCAATTTGACGGATCTGTTCCTCGTACGTCCGGACCGCCGACCAGGAAAGCATGGCAAACGCAGGAACGAAGATGGCGACGTTGAGCAGAACAATCTGCCGGCGGAGTGGCTGGGCCACAAGGAATTTTAACGCAACAGCGGATCGCGAACGCCGGCCTCGGCAAATCCCCGGGCCCGAAGACGACAGCTGTCGCAGTGTTCGCAGGGCCGGCCGTCCGTCGCCGGGTCGTAACAACTACGCGTGATGCCGTAATCCAGACCCATCGATGCGCCAATCGCGATAATCGCCGCTTTGGTCATGTCGATAAGGGGGGTCGAGACGGTGAAGGCATGGCCCTCCACACCGGCTCGTGTGGCGAACGTCGCCAGCCGTTCAAAAGCACGCACAAAATCCGGTCGGCAATCGGGATACCCAGAGTAATCGAGCGCATTGACGCCCAGAACGATGTGTGACGCACCAACCACTTCAGCCCACCCTAGTGCGAGCGACAGAAAAATGGTGTTGCGCGCAGGGACATAAGTCACCGGAATGCTGGAGTCATCAAGCGATCGGTCCTTCGGTACCTCGATGTCGGCGGTCAGGGCTGACCCGCCGAACCGCGACAAATCCAGGTCAATCTGCACGTGCCGCGTGACAGCGAGCGCTCGTCCGACCGCTCGCGCCGCGTGCAGTTCCATGGCGTGGCGCTGTCCGTAGTTGATGCTCAGTGCGTACAACTCGAACCCCTCGCGCTGGGTCAACGCCGCGGCGGTGTACGAATCGAGACCCCCGCTCAGCAGCACCACGGCCCGCGGCATTACACGCCCCGGGTTGCGGGCGACCAGATGTATTTGTGCGCCTGAAGTTGGAGCCGCACGGGGAGGCGGTCGGCAAGAATCCATTCGGCCAGTTGACGCGAGTTCAGGACGTCGTGCACCGGCGAGAACAACACCGCGTCGACCCGATCACTCAGCCGCTCCCGGGTCACGATCGTACGCGCAAACTCGTAATCGGCGCGATCCTTGAGGACGAACTTCACCTGATCGCGCGAGGTGAGCTGCGCGAAGTTGTCCCACGCCATCTTGCTGGATTCCCCAGACCCGGGACATTTGACGTCCATGATCCGAACGACGCCGGCAGGAACGTCCGCAATGCTGCGGTGACCACCGGTCTCGATCAGCACGGTCTTGCCGGTTTCGAGCAGCCGCGCCATCAAGGCGTACACGTCCCGCTGCAGGAGGGGCTCGCCGCCAGTGATCTCGACGGTCGGACAGCCATGACTCTCCACTTCGTGGAGCACGTCGTCGATCGACATCTTGCGGCCGTCGTGAAACGCGTACGGCGTGTCACACCAGGAGCAGCGCAGATCACACGCCGTCAGGCGGACGAACACGCACGGCGCGCCAACATAGGTTGACTCGCCCTGGATCGAGTAAAAAATCTCGTTAATCGTCAGCATGCGCGGAGGCGTGGGCTGGAGGCTCGCCCCTCTGGAGACGGCGGTCGTGCCCGTGGCGCCGCCCACCTGACAACGGAGGCCGTCGGCTTGAGCGCTGCCAGAGGATTCTGAGACAATCTGCAATTGTACATGTCTCTGCGCATCGGCACGTCGGGGTGGAATTACCCCTCTGGGCAGGGAACCTGGAACGGCATCTTCTATCCGGCCGCCAGCGACAGGGGCTCGGGGTTCGACGAGCTGCGCTTCTATGCCGAACGCTTCAACACCGTGGAGGTGAATTCGACGTTTTACGGCCAACCACGCCGGAACGTGAGTCTCAGCTGGGTCAACCGCACGCCGCCCGGGTTTGCTTTCGCGGTGAAGCTCTATCAGAAATTTACCCACCCGAATCTGACCACCGACAAGTCCCCGGTCAACGCGGACGACATCGACGCGTTCAAAGGCGGCATCGAGCCGTTGGCGGCCGGCCAACGTCTGGGGCCGCTGCTGGCGCAGTTCCCCGCCAGTTTCAAGGATTCGCCCGAAGCGCGCGGCTACCTGGATTGGCTGCTGGCAACCTTTCGGGACTATGACGTCTCGGTGGAGCTACGCCACAAAAGCTGGAGCGACGCGGCGACGGAAGTGGCGAATTTGCTGCAGGCGCACCGCGCCGCCTGGACACAGATTGACGAACCGAAATTTCGTCTTTCGATTCGCCAGGATCTGAGGCCCAACGGGGAGGAGGGCTTCTATTACATGCGGCTGCACGGGCGCAACGCACGGCAATGGTGGGACCACGAGAAGTCCGAGGATCGCTACAACTATCTCTATTCGGAGGTGGAATTGAAGCCGTTCGCGGAGGCGATCAAGACGGCTCGAGCCGTTGTGAAGCAGCAATACGTCTACCTGAACAACCACTTCGCGGCGCAAGCGATCGCCGACGCCACAATACTCCGTCACCTCCTCGACGAGCCGGCGCAAGCACCAATGCCCGCCGAGCTGGTGGCGCGCTATCCGATGCTCGAGGGCAAAGTCGCTACTTTGCCCCCTTCACGGTTGCTCTGACGATGCGGTCGTCGACGGCGAGTTTGTTGACGACATCCATCCCGTTTCCGATGACCTTGCCCCAGATCTGGTGTTTGCCATCCAGATGGCTGGCTGGGCCGATGACAATGAAGAACTGGCTGTCGGCCTTGGTGGGGTCGCCTGCGTGCGCCATCGACACCACGCCGAGGCCGTGCTTGAACGTTTTCGAGAACTCGGCGACGCCGATGGAGGTGCCGCTGCCGCCGGTGCCCCACATCTCTTTCTTCGTCATATCGCGCGTTTGCGGATCGCCCACCTGCACCACGAAGTTGCGCACCACACGGTGGACGCGCAAACCGTTGTAAAAGCGCTTGTTGACCAGCCCGACGATGTGCGCCACCGTCTTTGGCGCCTGACTTTGATAGGTTTCTATTTCAAACGTCCCTTTTTCCGTCTCAAACACGAGCACCGGACCGGCGCCCGGTGTGGCAGCCTGACCAGTACCGGCGCCTGTGCCCTGTGCAAGAGCGGGTGCGGCCGTCAGCGCGATAATTCCGATCAACAGTCCAAGACGCATTGTGACTCCCCTCGAGAAATTATACCCGTGAGCGTCGGCCAACCTTTTCGACGCCGAGCCGCGGGCACCCGGGCGCCAGCACGCAATCCCCGCATTTCGGATACACCGGACGGCAAACGTTCTGTCCCCAGGTCACGAGATACCGATTCAGATACGGCCACCAGCGTTCTTCGGTGGCCCGGTATAAAGCCAGTTCCGTTTGATGTGGCTCGCGCGTCGTGACCCAGCCCATCCGATTTGCGATGCGATGAACGTGCGTATCGACGCAGATGTTCTTGTTGCTGTGAAATGCGCGAATCATCACCAGGTTGGCTGTTTTTCGCCCGACGCCCGGCAATGTGACCATCTCTGCGAGCGTGCGCGGGACCGTGCCGCCGAAACGCGTGTCGAGCGCCGCACACGTCGCTTTCACGAATTTCGCCTTATTTCTGTAGAAGCCCACCGGATAAATCAGCTGCTCGATCTCGTCCACCGTTAACGCCGCCATCGCCGTCGGCGTACACGCGGCGCGAAACAACCGTGTCGACGCGGCGTGCGTGGTGGCATCCTGCGTCCGCGCCGACAAGAGCGTGCCAATCAGAATCCGGAACGGGTCGGCCTGTTGGTCGCTGGAAATCTTCTCGATCGCGGGCAACTCCATGCCCTCAATGCTGTGACCAAGCGTTCGCATCACCCGTTCGACGATCTTTGGCGAAACGCGCCTCATACTGCCGTGACCGCCGGGTGACCGTGCAGCACCGCCAACACGTTCGACGCCGCGAGATCGGCCATCGCGGTTCGAGTCTCGGTCGTCGCACTGGCGATGTGCGGGATCAACATCACGTTGT
>JACCSI010000749.1 GCA_013813075.1 Acidobacteriota bacterium
GGGATGAGCGCCACCAAGCCGGTCAAGCTGCGGCTGTATGGGATGTCGTCGAGCTTTTGCTGGTCCCAGTTGATCGCGACAGTCGCGGCTTCCAGATCGATCGTCGGCGCCTGGCTGGTGACGGTGACGGTCTCCTGCAGCGACGCGACGTCGAGTTTGCCGTTGATGGTCATCGTCGCGCCCCCGTTCAGGTCGACGCCTTCGATGTTCATCGTGGTGAAACCAGTCAGCTCGAACCTCACCACATACATGCCACCGGGCAACAACGTAAAGCGGTAGAGGCCCTGATCGTCGGTAACGGCCGTGCGAGCACCACCAATCAGATTGGTACTGGTGATGGAGACCGTGACGCCCGGCAATGCGCCGCCACTGCTATCGGTGGCTCGGCCCGTGATGTTGCCGAGCGTGGACTGCGCTGATGCGGACGCAGCCAGTGCCGCGACCACCGCGACGACGGCCAATTGCAATACAAAGCTCCTCTTCCAACTCATAAGACGCTCACCTTCCTGGAGATTGGCTCTTGACGTGCGAAACCGGTGTGGGCCAGATTTGGGGCGGAGTTTACGGCGTTGGCCCCGGGATGTGTGGTCTTTTTTTGTCTCCAGTGGGGTCGCTTGGTCACTACTTGAGGTGACGACCGCCATCGACGCGAATCGTTTCACCGGTGACAAAGTCCGTTTCTATGAGAAATTTCACCGCTTTGGCGATTTCCGCCTCCCCACCCCAACGGCCGAGCGGGGTGGCGTCCGCAACCGCCCGCACATCATCCAGCGACGTGTCCGGCGGCGCCACAATGGGCCCTGGGGCGACGGCGTTCACAAGAATCTGCTCCCCCGCGAGTTCGAGGGCCATCGCCTCGGTGAGGGCTTTCACGCCCGCCTTGCCGACGTAGTAATGGGCGAACCCCGGATAGCGGGGCCGCCCGCTCGCCGCCACCCAGTCACTGAAGAAAATAATGCGCCCGCCACCTTGCGCCTTCATCGGCGCAACCGCGGCCTGCGCGCAGAGAAACCCGGAGCGCAGATCGACGTCCAGTTGCCGGTTCCAGTGGTCGGCCGTCATCTCCGCGAGCGGTATACCAGAATACAAGCTGGCCATCGCCACGAGCACATCGAGCCGCCCTAACCCGCGCACGGTTTCATCGACGATGCGCTGGCATTCATCCGGTTCCCTGAGCTCTGCGTGAATGGCGATCGCGCGACGGCCAAACGCCCGCACGGCAGCGACCGTCGTCGCCGCTTCATCCTCAGATCGGTTGTAAACGAGCGCAATGTCCGCCCCACCACGTGCCAGCGATTCGGCGACCACTGCGCCAATGCGTTTGGCACCCGTCAACAGGACAACTTTGTTGGTCAGATCCATCAGGTCAGATCCATATCATCTCCGACGTCAGGCGCCGGGAGGCGACGACATTCGCGGCCCGTGCCGCGCCTAGGGTACGCCGGAATGAGCGCATCGCTTCCGCGTGGTCGGGAGGCGGGGCCGGAACAGCCCGTCCCACAGTCGAACAACCATTCGCCCCTGAGCCCCGTCTAAGCCAATGTTTTCCGCAATTACATCAATGAGGCGACGGAACGCCGCTTGCTCTGCTCGGGGTGTTCGCGGTAATTCAGCCGTGGTTCTGGCGTGGTGGTGGCTGTATGAAAAGACTGGAATACGTCCTTAGCGTCATGCTGGCCCTGTTGTTGTTGGGTGGAACCATCGCGTGGACCCAGGCGACGACCAACCGCACAGAGACGGCGCTCTCCTGTAAGCCGGGACGGGCCACGTTGCCGGTCGTGCTCAAAGGCATGAGCGTGTACCCACGCTGTCCGAGAGGCAAAGCCGGCTAGACTCCTCCTGCCTGACCAGAAACGCGATTACGCCGCACGTAACCCCTTTCGTGGTCCGTAACCGTGAGGCGGTTGTGGGCCGACAATCTCCTCGATCCCGCCACATTCGATTGGATCGCTCCGTTGGCGCGGCTCCTGCTCTTCCGTTCACGCGCCGTTTCATCCAGGGTCGTCGTCCGCAGCGGCCTGACAGGCACAAATCACAAATTGATTGCGGAAAAGGAGTTCAGCGATGCGACGTGTGTTGATGATGATGGCAGCCGGCGTCTTTGTGGGAATGACAGGGACCGCGCAGGCTCAGGTTGTAAATTTTACGGCACAACTGACGGGCGGAAACGAGACGCCCGCGCCGGGCGTCGTGACCGGCGCGTTTGGTTCGGCGGTGGTCGCGCTCGACCTGGCGACACAGACGATTAGCTGGACGATTGACGTGTTCAACATGCCGAGCGGCACCAACAACGCCCACTTCCACGTGGGGGAGCCTGGTCTCACGGGTCCGACCGTCGTCAACATTGCGTTCCCGTCCGGCGTCTCCAACGACTTCAGGCTGACCGGCTCCGCAACCGCCGCCAACCTGCTGCCACGCCCGGAGCAGGGCATCCGCTCATGGGAAGACCTGATCCAGTCGCTGATGGGTGGTCAGCTCTACCTCAATGTCCACAGCGTTAACAACGCGGGTGGCGAAGTGCGCGGTCAGGTAAACCGCGTTCAGCCTCCGCAATAGTTCGGCATTGACGTAGGGGCACAACATTCGGAGCGGCCCGGCGTCGCCCGTCCCCGCGACGTCGGGCCTTTCTTAGAGTCAGTCACAGTCACCGACCACCGCACACGTCGGCGTCAAGAGCCCGCGGTCGGGACGCCACAGCGAGTCCTGTAAGATCGAGCCCGTGAAATTGTCCGTGGTGATGCCCTGCTACAACGAGCGGGGCACAATCCGGGAGATCGTTTCCCGGGTACTCGACGTCCACCTTCCCAACATCGACAAAGAGATCGTCATCGTCGACGACGGGTCGAAGGATGGCACGCGCGACATCCTGGCCACACTGGATGGGAGAGACGGTGTGCGCGTCTTCCTGCAACCGACGAATCAGGGCAAGGGCGCGGCCGTGGCGCGTGGCTTGCGCGAGTCGACCGGCGAGGTCGTCGTTATCCAGGATGCCGACCTCGAATACGATCCGCGCGAGTACCCGCTTCTCCTGCAGCCCATTCTCGAAGGCAAGGCCGACGTGGTCTATGGCTCGCGCTTTCTCGGTTCGCCGCGCGGCCACCGTGTCCTGTACTTCTGGCATGCCATTGGTAACAAGCTCCTGACGCTACTGTCCAACGCATTCACCGATCTGAATCTGACCGACATGGAGACGTGCTACAAGATGTTCGTCCGCGACGTTGCGAACCGGCTCGATCTGCAGTCGCGCGACTTCGGCATCGAACCAGAAATTACGTGCAAGGTCGCACGCATGCGTGCGCGCATCTGGGAAGTGCCGATTTCGTACAACGGCCGGACCTACGAAGAAGGTAAAAAAATCGGCCTGAAGGATGCGTTCAAGGCCGTCTGGACGCTGTTCAAGTATTGCCGCTGGGAAGCGCCGCAGGATGATGTGGGCGGCATCACGCTGCGGCGAATGGCCTCGCTCGCGCCCTACAACCGCTGGCTCCACGAGCGCTTCGAGCATTATCTGGGCAGCCGCATTCTCGAAGTCGGCTCCGGCGTCGGCAACCAGACGCGGTTCTTCGTCGATGACCGCGATCGCATCGTCGCATCGGACATCGAGCCACACTACGTCCGCGAACTCGTTGGCCGCTTCGGCCACAGGAACAACGTTCGCGTCGCGTCCTACCGATTCCCACTGCGCCAGGAAGACCGCACCGAGCTCCACGACGAACAGATCGACACCATCGTCTGCATGAACGTGCTCGAGCACATCGAAGACGACACCTCGACCCTGAGGGACTTCGCTGACGTCTTGCCGCCGGGCGGGCATCTGGTGCTGCTGGTACCGGCCATGAAGGCGCTCTATGGCACTCTCGATCAGCACTTGAACCACTTCCGCCGCTACACAATGGGTGAACTGCGAGCCACCGTAAACACCGCTGGTTTCGAGATCGACACGCTTCGTTTTCTGAATCGTCCCGCCGTGGCTGGCTGGTGGCTCAGCTCGCGCGTGCTGAAGCGACGCGTCATGCCGAAAGGCCAGTTGCGGCTCTTCAAGTGGATCATGCCGCTATTGAAGCTCGAGGAAAAAACCGAACCGAGCTTCGGGTTGTCGCTGCTTGTACTGGCTCGAAAAGCATAGCGCGTGGGTGGCAGCCGCTGCGCTGCTGTTCGC
>JACCSI010000662.1 GCA_013813075.1 Acidobacteriota bacterium
GCACCTTGGCGTCGGACATGGCGACCCGGTCGACCTCGGCCTTGAGGTCGATCATGACGGGACCGATCCCGACAAGAGAATTCGCCCGCGCGCCTCTCATCGTCGTCCGTCCGTCTTGCGTACTTGGCGCTATTTGCGTCATCGCTCTACGCTGTACCTCTTAATCCCGGCAGGTCGTGGTCACCGCGTGAGTGCCGCCTGCTGGGGCCGACGAAAGTCGGGGAGAATCGGGTCTTACGTGGACCCAGTGCCACTGTGCAAGGATGCCGCCATTCCTTAGTGATGCGGTAAAGCGGAAGAAAACGCTCGATAATCCGCTAGAGATGGCGTGATCAGGGCATTCCTGCAGGTGCATCTCGATTTGCAACCATACCCGACCGGAACGGTGGCATGCCCGGAAGGATGGGAAAATAGTCTCCTGATCGGATCCCTAATGACGTTTTGCGTTATCGAGTGACCCGCCAATCAGGCTGGATCGGAGTGTTGGAATGATTGCCGGGCGCCGACAAGAGATCCGGGAGCAGCCATGGCGTGCCGCGCAAAAGGGAACCGCCGTTCAGCTCGGCCGGTCTCTTGCAAGAAGGTCGCTGGCCTCGCCTCGGTTTTGCGAGTCATTGGAGAAATCATACGTGATCGGTTCGGCCCACGCTGTTTCGTTACTGGAAGCAATCCGCAGCCGCCGCGTTCGCGCAGGGGTCATCGGCCTCGGCTACGTCGGCCTGCCGCTCGCCGTCGAGTTCGCACGCGCCGGCTACGTCACAACGGGTATCGATCTCGATGCCGCGAAAGTCGACGCCATCAATGCGGGCCGATCATACATCGACGATGTGTCGGGAGCTGAGGTGGCCAAGTTACGGGCCGCCGGCCGGCTTGCCGCGAGCACCGACTTCGACATCCTTCACGAGTTGGATACGGTCAACATCTGCGTGCCGACGCCGCTGCGCAAGACCAAGGATCCGGACCTCTCCTATATTGTTGCGGCCACCGAGGAGGTCGCGACCCGGTTGCGGCCGGGAATGCTCGTGATTCTCGAGTCCACGACCTATCCCGGCACGACCGATGAATTAGTGCTGCCAATCCTGGAAAGGGGCGGCTTGCGCGGCGGCAAGGATTTTTTTCTGGCCTTCTCTCCCGAGCGGATCGACCCGTCGAACCCGACGTTTGGCACTCACAATGTGCCGAAGGTTGTGGGCGGACTGACCAGCGAGTGCACCGCGCTTGCCGGGGCTCTTTACGAGGCGGCGATTGCGACCGTTGTTCCGGTGAGCTCGCCGCGCGTCGCCGAGATGGTCAAGCTGCTCGAGAACACCTTCCGCGCCGTCAACATCGGCCTGGTCAACGAGCTCGCGTTGATGTGCGACAGATTGGGCATCGACGTCTGGGAAGTGGTGCGAGCCGCGGCGACCAAGCCCTTTGGCTTCATGCCCTTTTATCCGGGACCCGGTTTGGGCGGCCACTGCATTCCCGTGGATCCGTTCTACCTGTCATGGAAAGCACGGCAGTCAGGCTTTGAGGCGCGCTTCATCGAGCTCGCAGGCGCAGTGAACGGGGCGATGCCGCACTACGTCGTGTCACTGGTGTCGGATGCGCTGAACAGCGTGCGCCTGCCGCTCAACGGGGCACGGGTGCTGGTCGCCGGCGTCGCCTACAAGCGCGACGTCGATGATATTCGTGAGTCCCCGGCCCTCGACCTGCTTGCATTGCTGCAGACGCGCGGCGCGGAGCTGTCGTATTCGGACCCGCATGTTCCGACGCTGCCCGGGCGGTTGTGGCCGAACGGGATCGATCTGACGCATGTGGACCTTGCAACCGTTGCTGCCGAGGCCTATGACTGCGTGGTGATCATCACTGACCACTCGCGCTTCGATTACGAGGCCTTACAGCGAGCGGGGAAGATGGTCGTGGACACGCGTAATGCGATTCAGGCACCAGGTCCCAATGTCCTGCGCCTCGGCGCGCCCCGCGCGCTGGTTCAGGATCCTGTGCTGGCGTAATCCGCTCTAAGTAGGCTCTGGCGTAGCGCGGCTGAGAAAACAATAGGGTGTCGGAGGTTTGGTGACCTCAGCTAGACGGTCCAATGTGGACCGACCGACTCAGTGTCGCCCCCCGGCCGTCCGCCCGTTCTCCCCTGCCTAGTGGCGGAGTCCGGGAGTGGTCTCGGGTGGCGGGATGGGCGAGATCGAGGAGGCTGCGTCGGTCTCGTGTCCGGCGTACCACGAATACACGCCGTGCGTGGATCCGGGGCCTTGCACCAGCCGCGCCATGAGCGCGGGCAGTTCGTCCGCAGCAGCAGCGGTGTCCTGGGCAAGCCACACCGCACCGAGTTGTTCGACTTCGTGTTCGAACGCCTTCTCGGCGACGACGATCGCGGGGATACCGGTCGTGGCAAGTCGAAGCGCCAATTGCAGACCGTTTGACTCGCCCAACTTGAGTTCCGTAATCAGCAGGTCGAGCGGCGCATTCAAATACGCCCGTGCTGCCTGAAACGTCGTCACCACCGTCACCTCGTAGCCGGCGTGACGGACACAACGCGACAACGTCTTTGCCAACGGCGTCGTTGGGCTCACGAGAAGTACTCTTCGGCGCACGCTCATGCCATAACCTCGATCACGTTCTGAGCAAGGCTTATGCCTAAGTCAAAGCCCTTGAATTTTGGCCTTTTAGGTGTTTCCGTGAGCGCCCGCGTAACGAAACCGTGATCGGCAGCGACAAAAGTGTGCGCAACGCGCTGAACCACCGTAAAGATTCGTGCGGAGCCGAAAAGCCGCTAACTGTGGGAAAGGTGGCTTGGGGCGGCGACGGTTATCGGGGATTGAACGAGGCGCGCGCAGCTGCTAAGTGGACGAGCCCCAGGTTTAGTGAAGGAGCCCAGAGAAGTTCGGCGTGGTGGTCAGGTCACCAGGGGCGACCGGTGCGTTGTCGCCATCAGTGGCTTCATACCACGGGTATTGGGAACTGGATCGGGACCCCTGTGTCAGTCGGGTGAGAGTGATCTGGAGATCGTCCCCCGCGGAGCTCTCCGGAGACAGCCATGTCACGCCAAGTTGTTCGACCTCGTGTTCGAACGCTTTTTCCGCGACGACTATGCTCGGAATCCCCATGGTCCGACCCCGGAGCGCGAGATGGAGGCCGTTGTATTCCGCCAACTT
This sequence comes from Acidobacteriota bacterium, assembly GCA_013813075.1. GTDB lineage: Bacteria > Acidobacteriota > Vicinamibacteria > Vicinamibacterales > UBA2999 > JACCSI01. The sequence goes on from JACCSI010000662.1 coordinate 3,150, forward strand.
GAGTTCTGTCACTAATACGTCAGGATGTCGGCTCAACACTTCCCTGGCTGCGTCGAATGTGCGGACGACTGTCAGGTGGTAGCCGGCTCGACGTATGGAGTGCGCTAAGACTTTTGATAACACCGCGTTCGGGGCAACGAGCAGGGCAGCGGGACCAATATTCATTTGATACGTCAGTAGCCGACAAAGCAATTGATACGCCATCCCAGCGTTCTGAAATTGGGTCATTTCTGGCGCGATATCAGGGAATGCCCCACAAAACCGTAGTGAACCATGTAAAAAG
>JACCSI010000029.1 GCA_013813075.1 Acidobacteriota bacterium
CCGAACACCCGCGCGGCCAGCATGACGACGGCACCCGCGGCCAGCAACGCCGCCATCCCCGACGCCAGCAGAAACAGCCATGCGAAGACGTCCCCGAGTGCATTGACGAAGAAATCCATAAACAAGCGGACCAGCCCGGTCACCGAATACGACGAGGTCCGCCGTTTATCGGGCCGCGGTCGATGCTGAACTTCCACTTCCGTGACACGGCGCGCGACCCGGACCGCCACCGGCTTGAGAAACCGCCGCAACTCGCCAAAGGCCCCGAGGCTTCGCGCCACGTCTTCGGTAAACGCGTTGAGCGGACAGCCGATGTCGTGAAGCGGCACGCCGGCGAGCTTTGTGACAAGGGCAGTCGTAACGCGCGAGAAGAGCTGCCGGGCCGCCGGGTCTTTCCGGTTGCGACGAATGCCGCTGACCAGATCGTAGCCATGACGGAGTGGCTCGATGAGACGCGGAATGTCGGCAGGATCACATTGCAGATCAGCGTCGAGCGTGACCAGATACCGACCTCTCGCGTGTTCGAACCCTGCCGTAAACGCGGCGTGCTGTCCGAAGTTGGCGGCAAGTTCCACAATCCTGACGCGCGTATCCGCCGCCTGTGCCGCGCGCAGAGCGTCGAAGGTCTCGTCGGTGGAGCCGTCGTCGACGTAAATCACTTCTGCGCCGCCAGGGATGCCGTCGAGCACCGGCGACAACGCAGCCTGACAGGCGGACACCAGGTCGGCGCCGTTGAAGATCGGCACGATGACCGAAACCAGCGGGCGATCGGTCATGGGACCGGAGCGATCGTGACGCGGTAAATCGCAACCGGCCAGACGCGGCTGCCAGTCCGGCGGCCCAGCGGCCCGGGTGGGCGCTGGTCAGCCGGGTCGACGCGATGGACGCCGTAACTCACGATGGTGACCCGATTGTAGCCCGTGCGGAAGACCCGACCAACGTTAGCCGCCGACACGGTGAAAAGGGCATCAGCCGGAGCCGTCGCGGGGGCCACGAATCGTCCCACCTCGTGACCGTTGATTTCGATCGCCATGTCGGCGCTGACGGCCGGTTCCTCTAACCGCGCCCGCGCCGTGACGCCGACCTGCACGTCGGTGGCTGGCAGCGCGAGGGGCACCGCAAGCGTGGCGCGCTGCTGGCCAATCCACCGGACCGGCCCGCGTGTCTCGGTGCCGGGCGCGTCCCAGCCGTCGAGCAGAAACCGGTCGGCCTGATCGTCCATTCGAAGATCCATCGACGTGGGTCGTGGTTCGTTCGCCAGAATGTCGTAACGGTCGGCCGGGACGCCTTCGCGCCACGCGAACCAGAGGTTTGCGGGAAAGGAGAACGGATAGACATACGGCGCGCGCGTGTGGACATCGGCCTGCTGCCGAACCATTGCCGCAAAGCTGATCGGTTCGTCCTTAGGAAGCAACCCCACGGTGTACTGGACCATGAGCCAGTAGTTCCACGCCAAGGCGAGTAGAACCAGGGGAGCAATGGCCGCGAGCGGGCGCGCCCGCAGCCACGCCACAACGGACGCGAGGCCCGCCCCCAGCACCGCGATAGTGCCGGACATCGGCGCACCGGCTGCCGCCCAGATGACAACGGCGGCCAACGCCCCGATGCCCTCCACCCGGTTACGACGCACGCAGGCGAGCTCGCCAAGCAGCGCCACGTAAACGACCGGCGTCAGCGAGAGCCATCCGGCAGACGAAGAGAACAGCGTGTGGAGCAGCCCGCCCGTCGCGCGTCCGGCGACGAGGGTCGTCAGGAGGGGCACTGAGATAATCACCATCCAGGCGGCGATGCGCGCCCACGGGGTGCGCAGGTAGGACTGCGCCACCAGAACCAGCAGCGACACACCCGCGAAGACGCCGACTTCGATGAGCATTCCGCGGCTGATGGCCCAGAACAGTGGCGTCGCGCCGAGCAGCAGCGTAACGACGAGGAGGGAGATAGCCCGGTCGAATTCGGAGCGAAGACGCTGATAAACCGCGAAGAGGCCGGCGGCGCCGAGAAAGAGGGCGGCGGGTGGCCAGAAGAGCTCGGGGGTCAGAGCTGAATCTTAGCGCAACGCAGCTCCGTGGCACGTCCACGGACCACTCGCTACCATGACCTAGGGCACAGTGATCAGTTGTTCGTTCGACGCGCTGCTCGTCCCACACGCGCTCTGGGCCCGGACCCGCACGAAGTAGGTCCCGGGTCGTACTGACGTCGCGCTGATGAAGTTGGCGGCGGTGGCCGTGTTCAGGAGATCCGAAAGCCCAGACGCCGACCCGGCTTCGACGATGTATGTTGTCGGCAAACTGCCGGAGGCCGGCGCTGACCAGGTGACGCTCACCACTCCCGCGCTGACGCTGAACTGAAGATTGCGTGGCGCGTCAGGAATAGGACAAGTCGCGGCAACGGCGAACTGCGATTCGGCCGACAGCGGACCAGCTCCTGCAATGTTCTGAGCCTGGACCCGCCAGTAGTACGTGCCCGGATACACGAGTCCCGTGGCCACGGTTGTGTTTCCGACTGACGCGTTAAAGAGGTCGCTCCTGCCGTATTCGGTACCCACCTGCAGCAGATAGGACGATGCGTGGACGACCGCACTCCACGTCAGCGTGACGTTGAAGCCTGATACTTCGGCGCGCAATCCGCTCGGCGCGTCCAGCCTGACGGACGGCGACGCGGCGGGTTGTCGAAAGTTCGCGACGGTGAACGCCGCGTTCGTAATGGAGCGGGCGTTGTCCTGGATGGGCGTACCAGTTGGCGCCCCGTTATGCGTAACCAACGGATTCGAGAAGTTCAGAATGCGGCCGCAGACCACATCGACACAGTCGTACGCCATTACCGTCCGGAATCCGCGTACAGGATCTTTGAAGCCGTACGAGTACGGGAAAAGGCCGTCGAACGCACCGTCGTCGCGCGCGTGATTCGAGCCCATGTTATGGGCCATTTCGTGCGTGGAGCTGTACTTCGCCGCGCACGCCACGTCGGCCACGCTGTATGCATCGAAGTCGGTGTCGTCCAGAGAGTCGAACAGGTAGCCAAAGCCACATGCGAACTGATCCGGGCTGCTAGTCAGCAGGTGCACCAGGTCGGCGCCAACAAGGTCGCGGCCGGCGCGGATCGATTGAGAGAGCCGCAGTGATTCCAGGTCGGCCGCCATGTCCGGCGCCTCGTTCAACCGAAACTCGGCCACCGCGGTCAGCCTGACCCGAGCGACGACTCCGCTTCGCACGAACGCCGTATTGGTGTCGCTCATGATTCGAGCGATCAGCGCCTCGATTTGAGCGATGCCCCCGCTCTGCTCGCGCGCCTTGGGCGTGTACAGCATCAACACGTCAATCGTGGGGATCTCATCGGCCGCCGGTCTCGCGGGCCCCGAAGACGGGCCCGGGACCGTGATATCGGGACTGTGCAATGGGTCGAGTTCCGCGCTCAGCGCCGAGGTGTCAACCCGCTCCAGCAGATAGGTGTCTGGCCCGTGGGTGCGGAGCTGATACGTTGCGCCCATCGCGTTGATCAAGCCGGACACCACGCCGTCGCGCTCCGTAAAGACGACGTGGCTGTGCGGGATTCCTTCGATCGCTCCCACCCAGGATCGAAAACCGGGAGTGTCGAGGTCCATGCGCTCCAGGTGCGCGGTCCACGACTGGGCGCCGACGTTCAGCAGTATGCGTGCGGCCACGCCATCAGGTCCGTCGAACAGGCGGTCGATCCGCATGCCGACGATGGTGCGATCAACAATCGCACCCGTCACGCGGCCCGGGTCGGTCAGGCGAGACGCAGGCGCCTGGCCCTCGATGAAGAGGGGTTCTGGCGATTGTGCCGCTGCGCTCACCGACAGCCCAACAAACGCACACAGCACGGCACATGCCGTCGCCTTAGGGAATTTGGACGACAACTTCGTTTGAGTTTCCGCTGAGTCCGCAGGCGCCGCGGCTGGCCACGCGCACGTAGTAGGTTCCGGGGGGACCCGTCGCCGTGAGGCCGGTTGCAGGTCCTTGTGGACTGACTAAGAGATCGGAGAGTCCCGGGGCGCTGCCCACGAGGAGCGTATAACCCAGCGGCGCGGGCCCAGACGTTGGCGCGCTCCAGGTGAACGTCACATTCAAGCCACTCTTCGAGAAGGCCAGGCTGCTCGGTGGTGCCGGGAACGGGCAGGCCACGGAGAGTAGGATTTCGTTGGAGGCACTTCCGGTCCCCACCCCATTACGCGCCTTCACGCGCACGTAGTAAGTTCCCGAGGGAACCGCGGTGAACATCACGGAAGTTGCGGTGCTGCCGGTGACCGCATTCGCGAGGTTCGCCAATCCTGGCGCCGATCCCGCTTCCACCACATACGTTGTGACGGCCCCCCCGCCCGAGGGCGCGGTCCATCGCAGTGTCACCGTCGTGCCGTCCACGGTCGCTGAAAGGCCGGCAGGCGCGCCGGGCGGCGGCGCTGGTGGTGCCGAACCCAGCGGGTACAGCGTGCGCACCCCGTTGATGTCGTCATCCGCGAGCGATGAGGGGCCGGAAGAGCACCCGGGCTGCGGGTCCGGCCACATGATGGCGCTGCTCTGAGTCGAATGACCAAGGCCAATGGCGTGACCGAGGTTATGCGTCAACGCATCCTGAAAGCAGCCGCGCTGTGAGAGCAACGCGAACGCCGCCGCACTGTTGTTCAAGACGACCATGCCTTGCACGATCTTGGTGAACGTGATTCCGCTGACGACGCGGAACACACCCGTCATGTAGGCGCCGCCAAGGCCGACCACCGAGCCGCTATCGCTGATTTCACCGCACGGGTCGTTGAACGTCACCGAGATGCGGCCGTCACCTTCGAATGTGGCGAGACATCGCGGCCCGCGGGGCGAACCGCGCTGCAAGCGTAAATTCATCCCAGACCGATTCCATTGGTCGACGGCCGCATCGAGTTCGCCGACACCGCCACCCAAGCCGCTCGGGGGCGGTTCGTAATCGACGGCAACGGGCGTACCCGTATCGGCTTCGTGCCAGCGCCCGGGCCCACCCTCCGACGGCGGGAGAAACGAATAGTCGGGCGTTGCGTATAGCTCCGGCGGCACCGTGACGAAAGCTTCATCTCTCATCGGGGCCGCCGCCACAAGGTTGCGAATGTCGGTGATGCCTCTCGAGTCCGCCGCCGCAAGGCGCCTGACGCCTTGCGCGAGTCCGACCGGAGAGAGCGTTCGGTCACGAGGGCGCACCTCGAGCCAGAGCGCGACGTCTTCACCTTGCCGCAGTTCTGCTTGACCCGGCCCGCGCAGCGCCAATGCACCGCGGCGACCGCCAAGCATCTTCACGACCAGCCGAGACGAGGAGGTTGCGCCCTTCCACGTCTCAGTCACCTCGACAGTCGCATAGGTGTAGATGCCGCGCACGGAAGGATCCCACTGGGTGGTCACGCCGATGACCTGTCCGCGCACCACCAGCGTTGCAAAGGCGCTGAGTTGTTCGAGCGACCACTGTCCGCGAACTTCAGCTCTGGCAGGCTGAGGCGCGCTCAGGAAGGCGAGCGCGACGAGAGCGAGCGGGAGGTGGAATAAGCGTGGCATCAATCTCGTGGTGCTCGTGGGAAGCCGGAAAGTGATGGGCCTCAGCATCAGTCGCTCCTGATTCTGAGGCCCTGAATGGTGCAGCGTGGGTCGATGCAGTTATTGGCGCGGATCGGCGGGAAGACCGGCGCGCAGGTATGGCTGAAGCGTCCAACGTCCGATTCCGCCCCCCTCGCGGGTCTTCACGGTCACATCTTCCCAATTCCATGTCGGGCTGCTGCCACAGTGACCGCCGATCATGTCAGTGATGTAGACGTTGGTGGTGTCCTCATCAGGTCCTGAGCCGAAGTTGTATGTGACAATATCCTGGGAAAGGTCGCCACGGTTCCCGCGCTTCCAGTTGAGGCCCCACCGCGAATCGCGCTGACGGAGGGCCTGCACGACGCGGAACAGGAACGCGTTGTTGCCGCCGTGCTCGACGCACGAGTTGAAGAGATCTCCATGGTAGGCGCTCGCTATATCGCGCACTACCTGCGCGGCGTAACCAGGCAGCGGGAGAATTTGCCCGGGAGCGGGATCGGGAGTGCGCGGGCCGCTGCCGCCGCTAGGGGGGGTTGGTCCGGGTGTCGGGGAGCCAATCGTGAACGACTTCTCGGCCGATGTCGCAATGCCGCCGCAGGCACTTCCCGCGAGAACGCGCACGTAAAACGTCCCGAGAAAAGGGATAGCCCCGCCAAACGAAGTCTGGTTGCCAGCAAAATCCTGACTCAGCTGCGTCCCACCCGGGGTGGAGCCGACCTGCACGCGGTAGCCGATGGCGCCAGGCACCTGGTCCCAGGTCAGGTTCACGGTCGAACCGGATGTCGAGACGTTGATGTTTGGCGCATTCAGCGCGCCGCACCCACCCGCGCCGCTGCTGGAAGTGCCGCCCCCGACGACGATGGTCACCGGGACCGAAAATGGACCTGCCGCTCCTGATGCGAGGCCGCGCACCGCAACGGTGTAGGTCCCGGCTGGTGGCGACGTGACCTGCGCGTATCTATTGGCGGTCTGCACCTGTCCGCTAAGAGTGCCAGCGACCTGGATCTCGTAGTGCGTGGCCCGATCTACGGCGGTCCACTCGATTCGCACGCCTTCGGAGTTCTGTTGCCACGTCACCGTGGGCGCTTGCGCCGCCGCGTGGCTGGCGCTGATGGCGAGGACTCCACAGACCGCAGAGAGCAGGCGGGTGGCATTGATCAACTTCATAAATACTGTCCTTTTTACGCAGAGTACCGGCTCGAAGAAGGGGCCGGACGTGAAACCCGCGGCTTAAGTTATCGGTTTCGAGGGCTGGGAACCCCGGAGCGTGGAAGTAGGAAAAGTATAGCACGGCCGAAAAAAAGCGTGCA
>JACCSI010000054.1 GCA_013813075.1 Acidobacteriota bacterium
CACGGGCACTTTCGATGGCCTTCAACGCCACCCGACCCTGGCCCTCACCACTGCGCGGCGCGAGCGTTTCCACAGCCTGGCGCTGCTGGTCACGACTAAGAAAGTCCATGCGGCCGTAGGCGCCGGCCGGGTCGCGCTGCAGTACACGTTCGACGAGGCTGACTGCCTCAACGTAGTCGGGCCAGTCCAGGGTTGCGCACAGCCGCAGGCTCGTCACGGCGTTGCTGACCGAGGCCTGCGCGACACCCTGACGCTGGTGCTCACCGCGAATAACTTCTTCCGCTGTGGTTTGTCGCGAGACCAGGCGATCGTCAACAGCGACGCGGACCGCGGCCAGTCTCAATCCATACTCGCGCACACGGTGCAGCAACTGCACGAGAAAGGCGTCGTCGACCTTGTCGGGGAGCGTCGTCACATCAATGGCGCCCTCGACGTGCGCCACATAGCGATCGGCGGCATGCCGGGACGCACGCGCGGCCAGCAGTTCGTCGGCCAGCCGTCGCAGGTTCTCGATCAGCGCCAGTTTCAACATGCTCGGCCACGCCCACAGTTCGCCGATCGTCAGTGGCGCGACACGTTGATAGCTATTGAGAAACTGCACGAGCTGCAGGCGATCGAGCCGGCTATCGCTGTGGCGAATGAGCTCGACGGCGATGGCGTAAATTCGCGCCTGGTGCGCGTGGTCACGGGAGGCCAACGCCGGCAGTTCGCGATAATAGGTCCGCGGCAGGTTGCGTCGGATGTCGCTGATCTCGGCCGTGATCAGGTGGAAGTTGTCGAGAAACCAATCGGCCGCGGACACGACGAACTGGCCTGTGCGGACATCGTCCGCGAGCAACCGGTACGCCTCGCGCAGCACCCGGACGTTGTCGTCGAATCGTGGGATGGTGTCGCGCGCACGAGCCCCGGGATTGGGATCCACGGTCAGGCTGGCCGCGAGGGCTAGCGCTCGTTCTTCAAGTCGTTCTGTGCTGAGGAGCTCGTCGCGTAAGGGCTTTGCGGGCGCGGATGGGTGGCGCCGACGCCGCCAGGGCGCCCATCCCGTCACAACGGACAAGAGAGCTCGGCGAGCCGTGCCAGCGCCCTCGCCCTGAGCTCCGCCGCGTCATCGGCAATGGCTGCTTCGGTGCTGCGCAGCGCCTGGGGCCGGCGCCGGTCGAGCGCGGCAATCAATTCGTGCAGAAGTCGGATGTCTTTCGCGGAGGCGGTCACAAACCCTCGAAATGTATGCCTCGGTGAAGCTGGGGCCATGAGCAGCCGCAGAGCTGTAAAAGGCAGGGCAAGAAACCAGTATACGTCCGAGGCTCCAGTCGAGCCGGCATCCAGGCGCGGCCGGATCCTGTATAGTTGAACTCGTTCTACCGCACTGAGCCCGCCAGCGTTCGAGCAGTGCCCCGACTTTGCGCGGGTGCGCGCCGACAGGCCTCTTCGGCCCCTACGAAGCGCTCGTCGACCCGGGAGGGTCGGATCATGCACAACGAATCCCGCATGCGGCTTTTGCCCGGCCTCTGGCTTGTCGTGGTGGCCGTCACCGTCACCTGCAGCGTCGCCGTTGGCGCGCCGCTGCCAATCAGCGCGCTCCTGCTCCTCGCCGGCGTCGCACCGCCCGGCGTGATGATGCTGCATCGCCCGGTTCGCGTTGCCGACACGCGGTGAACGTCGCCTCAGTGAGGCGACGTCATCGCGCCGGCGGACGCGCCGCGCGATTTCTGTGGCGTTGCGGCGAGGCGACGCCACAGCCCCAGCGAGATGACGGCGTTCACCCAGAACGCGACGTAGAGGACTGCAGTCACGTACAACCCGCGTGACGCGTACAGCGGCACGGCCAGTGTGTTGACGACGAGCCAACACCACCACGACTCCACCCGCCGGCCGACCATCAGAAACTGCCCCAGGACGCTGAATGCCAGGACGAGCGAATCCACGAAGGGGGCGTAGGCATCGGTGTATCGGTGGAGCAGCCAGCCGTAGCCGCCGGCAACCAGCGCTGCCAGGACGACGAGCACCGCGATGGTCTGTCGCGGCACATGGCGCACCGGAAGCGCCACGCCTCGATCGCCGCGCAGCCATGCCCACCACCCGACGATGCACGATGCGATGAAGAAGAGTTGCAGCGTGACGTCGGCGTAGAGCTTCGCCTCGTAGAAGACGACGCCGAACAGGCCGCAGCCGAGGATGCCGCTCCACCAGGTGTGCACGCTGTTGCGTCCCGCAAACACAATCGACGCCGTATTGAACGCGTTGGCGCCGATCTCCCAGGGGTTCACCCTACTGCGGCCATCCGGTCGCAGGCAGGCCCTTCACAACGCGCAACGCATTGCCGAAGTACACCTTCTTCAGCACCTGATCGGGCAGGCCGAACCCGTACAGCTTCCAGAACGCATGGTAGTCGCGGTAGTAGTCGAAGTACTCGTCGTTGGTTTCGAACACGCGCCAGTACGACGGGTATTCGTCCGGTTGAAACGAGTCTTTGCCGAAGAGAATGCGGTCTTGATACTTGATGAAGAACTCGCGCCCTGCGCGCGGCTGGCGCCCGAGGTCATACAGGATCGCGCCGACTTCGACGACCACGTTGGGATAAGCATCGAGCATGGCCGCAGCCTTCTTCAAGTCGTTGGCATGCCAGCCGAAATGGGCGGCAATGAAACGCGTCTTGGGATGCTTGCGATAGACGTTGTTGCGCTCCGCCATCAGCGCGTCGAAGGTGACCTGTCC
>JACCSI010000073.1 GCA_013813075.1 Acidobacteriota bacterium
CGGATGCGTCAAGTCGCGGATGGCCGACCCGACCGGCGAGTGCGGGGGTAAGGCGCGACGCTACTTCACGGTCTCGCCGCTTGGCCTTCGTGCCCTCAAAGCCACGCACGGCGCCCTCGCCGTTGCACGCGCGAACTCGGTGTGCGGGCGGCGCTGGGCGCGACACGGGGGCAAGTCATCCTGCTGACGACCGTTCAGGGCATCCGGATGACCGTCGTCGGCGTCGCGATCGGCGCGATCGGCGCGCTGGCGCCGCCGGTCTTGGGCGCGTGATGGAGTCGGCACTCTTGGGTGCCGTCGCCATCAGTGCGTGGCCGCTGGTCGCATTGATCGCTCTGGTTGCGGGCGTGTCGGCGATTGCCAGCTATATCCCGCGCGCCGTATTGCGCGGCTCGATCCGACGACCGCGCTGCGCATGGACTAAAGCGCGTGGGGTGGCTTGGCGTCGCCGGCGGGACGATCCTTGGCTTCCGGACCGACCGCAGCCTCGGCCGCCTGGAAGCCCATCCTCGAGTGCGCACCGTCGCAGAACGGCTTGTTCGTCGAATGGCCGCAGCGGCACAGCGCGAACGGCCGCTTCGCCAGCGTGTATTCGTTGCCGTTCCAGTCAACGAGCGTCACGTCTTCGCCCTCGACCAGCAGTGAGCCGTTCTGTCGAACCTTAATCGTAGCCATTCGCTCTCCTGACGGGGCTCGACGCCCACGCCTTTTATTCCGGGCGAAACGCCCGCGCCTTACGACATCTTCTGCATCGCCGAGAGGAAGTCGGCGTTGTTTTTTGTCTTGCCCATCTTATCCAGGAGCAGCTCCATCGCTTCCACCGGCGACAGCGGGTTGAGCACCTTGCGCAGCACCCAGATGCGATTGAGATCTTCGCGTGGGATCAAAAGCTCTTCCTTGCGTGTGCCGCTCTTGATCATGTCGATGGACGGGAACACGCGCTTGTCGGTGAGCTTGCGATCCAGGTGGATCTCCATGTTGCCCGTGCCCTTGAACTCTTCGAAGATGACATCGTCCATGCGGGAGCCGGTGTCGACCAGCGCCGTAGCCATGATGGTCAGCGAGCCGCCTTCTTCGATGTTGCGCGCCGCCCCAAAAAACCGTTTTGGCTTCTGTAGCGCGTTGCTGTCGAGACCGCCCGAGAGCACCTTGCCCGACGGCGGAATGACCGTGTTGTAGGCACGCGCGAGACGCGTCACCGAATCGAGCAGAATCAACACGTCCTTCTTGTGCTCGACCAGTCGCTTGGCTTTTTCAATCACCATCTCGGCGACCTGCACGTGGCGCTGCGCGGGCTCATCGAAGGTGGACGAGATCACCTCTCCGTCGACCGACCGCTGCATGTCCGTCACCTCTTCAGGACGTTCGTCGATGAGCAGGACGATCAGATATACCTCGGGATGATTCTTGGCAACCGACTGCGCGATGTTCTGCAGCAGCATCGTCTTTCCGGTGCGTGGCGGCGCCACAATGAGCCCGCGCTGGCCTTTGCCGATGGGCGTCATCAGGTCCATGACCCGCGCCGACAGGTTGTCGCTCTCGGTCTCGAGCCTGATGCGTTCCTGCGGATAGAGCGGCGTCAGGTTCTCGAAGAACAGCTTGTCGCGCGCCTGCTCGGGCGCCTCGAAGTTGACGGCTTCGACTTTGATGAGTGCAAAGTAGCGCTCGCCTTCCTTCGGTGGGCGAATCTGACCGGACACCGTGTCACCGGTCTGGAGGTCGAACTTGCGAATTTGTGACGGTGAAACGTAGATGTCGTCGGGGCCGGGCAGGTAGTTGTAGTCAGGAGCACGCAGGAATCCGAAGCCGTCGGGCAGCACTTCGAGGACGCCTTCCGAAAAGATAAAGCCGCTCTGCTCGGTCTGCGCCTTGAGGATCTGAAAAATCAGCTCCTGTTTCCGCATGCCTGTCGCGCCGGGCACGTTGAGCTCCTTGGCGACCTGCGTCAGCTTCTGGATGCTCATCTCCTTGAGCTCGCTGATATTGAGGCCGGCCCGGCGGCCATCGCTGACGGCGGCGGCGGCGGCCGCTTCTGCTTCCTGGGCGACGTCGGCTTGCGGGGCCCGATCGTGGTGACCACCGAGCCCGGAACCTTGACGCTTGTGAGGACTCGGCATGGATACTGACCTGTGCGGCTGTCTGACTTGGGGGGTGTAGATTCGAACTTCGAACGCCGGAAGAAGGCCGGCTTCAGGGGACTCGACTAAACGCGGCTGGACGAACATCCACAGAATACACCGAACACGCTCAACAATACCGAACAATCAGAACTGGCCTGGACTCATGCCGATGGCAATGATGCTACAGGCCAGAATGGGGCGCAGTCCTAAGG
>JACCSI010000079.1 GCA_013813075.1 Acidobacteriota bacterium
CACGAAGTGCCCGTCTTCGTACGTCAACGCGATGCTGAGGCCGTCGATCTTCAGTTCGGCGACATAGGTCACCGCTGCGGAGGTGTCGAGGCCACGGCGCACGCGCTCGTCGAAGGCACGCAGCTCCGCTTCGTTGTAGGCATTGTCGAGTGACAACATCGGCTGCACGTGCTCCACCGTCGCAAACCCCTCGACGGCACGGCCGCCCACGCGCTGCGTCGGCGAATCGGGGGTGACCAGCTCGGGGTGCGCCTGCTCGACGACCTGGAGGTCACGCATCAGGGCGTCGAATTCTGCGTCAGAAATCTCTGGAGTGGCGCGAACGTAATAGAGCTCTTCGTGCCGGCGAATCTCGCGGCGGAGCCTGGCGATTTGTTGCGCTTCGGCGTGGCCGCGCATTGCCGCTTCTATCGATCGCGGTAAAGCACGTAGTCTGCCAGCCCCATCAGCGCGTCGCGTTCCGGGCTGTCGGGGAACATCTTCAGGTGTCGCTTGGCCGACTCGCCGAATTCAACGGCACGAGCGTAGGCGTATTCGATTGATCGGTGCTCCACCAACAGCGTCTGGATACGCGCCCAGTGCTCTTCGCTGACGTCGCGCTCGTTGACGACGTTGCGGATCAGGCTGTTGGCTTCAGCGCCTCCGTGCTCGAGCAAGTGGATGATCGGCAGCGTGATTTTGCCCTCGCGCAAGTCGCCACCCATCGGCTTGCCGGTGGCTTCGGACGTTCCGGTGAAATCGAGCAGGTCGTCGACGAGCTGAAACATCACGCCAAGGTTGAAGCCGTACTCGCGGAGTTCACGCTCGCGCACGTCACCCGCCTCGCCCAGCATGCCGCCTATCTGCGCACACCCGCCAAACAAGTACGCCGTCTTGCGCCGAATGATCTCGAAGTGTTCATCCTCACTGATGTCGACGACGCCGTTCTTGGTGAGCTGATACAGCTCGCCCTCGATCATCCGAAGCGTGACGTCACAGAGCAGGCGCACCACATCGAGCGTGTCCTGCGTGAGCGCCATGGCCATCGACTTGATGTAAAGGAAGTCGCCCGCGAGCACGGTCACGTCGTTGCCCCATCGCGAATGCACGGCCTTCTGGCCACGACGCAGCTCGGCGTTATCGATAATGTCGTCGTGCACCAGCGTCGCGGTGTGGATGAACTCGACAACGGCGGCATTGAGAATGGCGCGCGGTCCGACGTAGCCACACAGGCGCGCGGCCATGAGCAGCACCGCGGGGCGGACGCGCTTGCCGCCGCTTTTCTGGACGTACTTGCCGATCTCCGGAATGACGCCGACATTGGACTGCACCTGGCGTTCGAACTCACGTTCGACAGCCTCGAGATCGGCGCGCACCGGCTCGAACATCTGAACGAGGTCCACACGGGTGTTCTGCGCGCTGTTACTCAAGCTCGTCAATCTCACCATATGGTAACAGGTAGTGTCAACGCGCTGCGCTGTCTAACTCGTGCGGATGCCGTCCTTTACGGAGCTCAGATCGGGCTGAACAAGCGGTCGAAGTTCTCGACCAGTCGAGCGCCGAGACTGGCGCGATCGACCTGGCGCAGTTCGGCCAGCAGGTTGAGCACGTTGAGGACGTACGCCGGTTCGTTGCGCTTGCCGCGATACGGGATGGGCGCGAGGTAGGGACTGTCTGTTTCAATCAGGAGACGGTCGTCCGGCACCTGTCGCGCGGCCTCCCTCAGTGCGGCTGCCTTCGGGAACGTGGCGATGCCGGGAATCGAGAGATGAAAACCGATCGAGAGCGCCCGTCGCGCCGCGTCGGAATCCCCTGAGAAGCAGTGAAAGACCCCCTGCAGCGTGCCTTGCGATTCCTCTGCGATGATCCGAAGCGTGTCGTCTTCGGCCTCTCGCGTGTGAATCACCACGGGTAGGTCCCGAGCACGCGCGAGCTGGAGTTGCACCCGGAACACCGCTTGCTGCACGTCGCGCGGAGCGAAGTCGTAGTGGTAATCGAGACCAATCTCGCCAATGGCGCGCGCGCTCGGCACCAGGTCGAGTCGGTTTGCGGTCAGGCCCGCAGCGCCCTCGGGACCGTCAGCGAATTTGTGCGCGTTGTGCGGATGCACGCCAACCGCGTAGCGGACGTCCGGCCAGGCCTGACTGACGCGGTTAGCCTGCTCGAATTCCGCGTTTTCGTCGGCCGCGAGGATGACCAGGCAGCGGACCAGCCCAGCGTCGCGCGCGCGGGTGATCACGGCGTCGAGATCCTGTGCGAACGCTTCGCCCGCCAGGTGACAGTGGGAATCGATCAAGGGGCTCTCCGCGTGCGCCTTAGCGAACTCGTGTGCCCGGCGTGGCCGGTTCGGCGTTGAGCACGATTGGCATGCCGCCGTCGGGGCTCGCGGCGAGCACCATCCCATTCGACTCAATGCCCATCAGCTTTGCCGGCTTCAGGTTCGCGACGATCACCACCGTCTTGCCGACCAGAGCGTCTGGTTCGTACGCTTCGGCAATACCAGCGACGATCGTGCGCTGCTCCGTGCCAACATCGACCGTCATCTTCATCAACTTCTTCGACTTCGGCACCCGCTCCGCCGCCACGATTTTCGCGGCACGCAGTTCGACCTTCATGAAGTCTTCGATCGAAATACGGTCGTCGGGCGGTGTCGGCGCCACAGCTTGCGTCAATCCGGGGACATGCGGCTCGCCCGCCGCAGTGCTTGCAGGCGCCGGCACCGCGCCTTGTGCCAACGGGGCCGCCGCCTGCGTCAAGGGCGCACTGGGACTGTCCGGTGCCGGTGAGGTCGTGCCGCTTTGAACGGCGGGGGTGTGTGCGTGTGGCAGTTCGGTCACTTTGGCTCCGACTTCCTTCCGGGGCCACAGGGGCCCCTCGTTGAGAATGCGTTTGTCGCCGCTCTTGCGCCACGCGGCATCACTCAGCCTGACCGCGTCTGCGGGGCGCGGTTCACCCATCCGACGCAGAATCTCGGCGGCTGACGTCGGCATAATGGGCAGCAGCAACACCGCGGCGACGCGTACCGCTTCTGCGGCATCGGCGAGCACGGCGGTGAGGCGATCCGACTGGTCTAAATTTTTCGCCAGCGCCCACGGCTGCGTGTCGGCGATGTATCCATTCGCGGCATCGATCACGCGAAACGCTGCGGCAGCGCCCTCGTGGATGGCCAGCCGATCCATGGCGGAGCGGTAATCGTGGAAGGCTTTAGTCGCAACCCCCTCCAGCCGCTCGCCGCTGCTGGAGGCGGGCAAGTGGCCGCCTCGATACCGCTCGGTCATTGCCGAGAGTCGACTCACCAGGTTGCCGAGGTTGTTCGCCAGGTCGGCGTTGTACTTTTCGTCGAGCCTGTCCCACGCGAAGTCTCCATCCCCGCCGTACGGCACTTCCTTGACGAGATACAGCCGCAATGGATCAACACCACAGCGTTCGGCGGCGTCAATCGGATCGACGATATTACCGAGCGACTTGCTCATGCGCTGATTACCGACCGAAATCCAGCCGTGTCCGAACACCTGTCCGGGCAAGGCCTCTTTCGCGCTCATCAACATCGCTGGCCAGATGACACAGTGGAAGCGCGTGATGTCCTTGCCAATGACATGCAGGTCGGCCGGCCACCATTTCGC
>JACCSI010000086.1 GCA_013813075.1 Acidobacteriota bacterium
GGCGCGCCGCGTCGATGGAGAGGTTCTCGGTGCGTTCGATGCCGCCGGTCGGAGGGTGCACCTCCGCGACGTCAATCGCGCGGAGTCCGTATCGCCCGTTGAGGTCGACGCCAATCTCGACGCGGGCGGGCCCCATCAGCCGTTCGGCGCCGCCGCGCAGCTGAAAGTCGTGAGCAGTCACGTCGGCGCGTTCGACGCGGCGTCCCGTTGACGACGTCGCAAAACGGTCCTGATCTGTCACCTGAGTGTACGACCCGGCAAACCCTGTGAAGACCATGCGCGAGAATCCGGCGAGATCGCGCAGGTCGTAGGCGACGGTGAGGCGATGCGAGTCCTCGATCGGGTAAAAGACGCGTATGGTGCGCGAGTCGTTACGGGGGCGTTCAATGTCGCGGCCAAAATCGCTTTGCCCGCCGGCCGAGAACAGGCCGCGGCCCATCTGATACGTGATGCGGCCGAGGAAGCCGTGATCGGCATATCCCGAGTTGAAAACCTCGCCGTCGGGTGCGTCGTAGTCATCTGCGTGGCGCGCATGCGCGGCGAGCAACACGCCGCCTTGTGCGAAGCCCTTCGACAGATCGGCGGAGAGCCGCCGCTCGGGGATACCAGCTCCAACGGTACCCGATATGCGCACGCCAAACGGCGCCAGCGGAGCAACAGTTCGGGTGCGCACGGAGATGACACCGCCAAATGCGTCCGAGCCATAGGCCACCGAGCCAGGTCCACGCGCGACTTCGATGCTCTCGATCACGTCCGGATCGAGGAAGGTGGCGCTGGGACCGGCACGCCGCTCCGAACTGACGCGCGCACCATCGAGCAGGATCAGGGTGCGTCCGCGCGCCAGCCCGCGCACTGCGGGCACGGCGGCGTGCCCTTCCGACACCTGGCTGATGCCGGCAAGGTTTTCCAACGCTTGCGCGAGGTTGGCGGGGGCCCGCGTGCCAATCTCTGTGGCACTGAGCGTCGCGGTGGCCGAGGCCGGCGTTGCCTCGATGCTGCCTGCGGAGCCGGACACCGTGACCACCTCGTTGACCAGGGGCATCACGGTGAGCTGCAGCACGCCGGCCGGGATTCGTTGCACGAGTATCGGCTTCATGTAGACGCCGCCGGGGGCGACCACCAGCACCTCGAACGGCGTTGGCGGATCCGGGGTCCAGCTGAAGCGTCCGTCTCGATCTGTGCGTGATTCGCCGGCTCGCCCGAGAATCGTGATCTCAGCGCCGGCAATCGCGACACCGTGTGCGTTGACAATCCGCCCCTGAAACGCCAGCGCTGGGGCGGCGGTGACGAGCAGGGTGATGAAGGACAGCCAAAGGCAGTACACGGAAAGGCGGTGCCCGATCCTAATCCACCGTGACCTGGAGTGAATCCTCTTGGTTCCTGTTCGCGTGACAAGCTCAGAAGATAAACCGGAACCCCAACTGGAACTGACGCTGCTCGTAACCGCCGGTCGCCGTCAGTTGGCTGCCACTGGTCGGCAGCGGGTCGTTCGACAGCCCGGTGATGGCGTTCACGGCGACCGACTGCCCGGTGACGCCACTGACTTGCACGGTGTTGAACACGTTCTTTACCTCGGCGATCACCTCCGCCTTAGTGCGCCCCAGCGGCACCTGCCTCGACAGCCGCGCGTCCACGTTGTAGCGGGCCGGCAGCCGCAGTGAGTTGCGCGGCACACCAGACGGGCGATCGCTGGCGATGCCGTCGTTGTTGATCTCGCCGGTTGCACGGATGTTGATGGGAACGCCGCTGGCAAACTGCATCGCGAGGCCGAACACGGTGCCGTTGAGCAAGCCTCGCACGATTGCGCTGTTAGACTCCAGACGCGGCTGCGCCACGACACTGCCGGTAAACGTGTGCCGTTGGTCGAGCACATTGGGGCCCTTGTCGAAGTCCAGATCTTCAGGGTTGGAGCGCCCGGCATCCGCCTGCACCGACAAGATGCCGGTAATCGGCGCGTTGTCCTCGCTCTTCCCGAGCGTGTACGCCATGTCGAACTGCAGACCCTTGATGCTGCGGCCGGTCAACTGCATCGTCATGTTCTTGTAGGTCGAATCACCCGTCGATTCAATCAGGTTGATGACGTTGTAGCGCGGGTCGAGGCGCGTGTTGACGTTGATGGCGGTGTCATACACCGGGCGGCCATCCGCAAGCCGACGCACCGGGTTGATCAGATTGATGTTGCTGATCAGCGGCAGATTGTAGCCACGCGAGTACGACGTGCCGACGGAGAACGCGTATTGATCGCTCAGCTGACGTTCGAACTGGATGTTGTTCTGCCAGTTGTTGGCGACGTGAAAATCGCGCGACACCGAGGTCAGGGTGTTTGGCTGTCCGCCGGCGCCAGCCGAGAGGACGCTCGGGAACGCGGGGGCGCCTGGAGTGGCGGGCTGGAACGTCGCGGCGGCGCGACGATTTGAACCGTCGTTGATGAGCGACTGCTCGTACATCGCGAGCAATGCCTGGTCGTACATGACGCCGGTGTTGGCGCGGATGACCGAACGACGGCTGTCGCCGAGCGCCCAAACGACACCCAGACGCGGTGCGAAGTTGTTTTTGTCCACCACGAAGTCACGCGACGCGTCGAACGGCGCGTCGGCATTGGGCGCCGGCACGTCATAGAGGTCGTAGCGCAGGCCGTACAACAGCTTGATGCGATCCGTCAGACGCCAATCGTCCTGGACATAGAAGCCGTACAAATTGGACGAATACGCCAGGTCGGTCTCGCCGAAATACTGCGCGAACGTAGTGTAGGCAAACGGGTTGGCGCCGCTGCGCGCGGCGAGATAGTTGGCGACATTCGCGAAGGTGTACGACTGCGATGCGGTGCGCGTCCTGGTGTCAGCAACGTATTGGACGTCAACGCCGAACTTGTACGCGTGATTGCCACGAATCTGCGTCAGGTTGTTGTTGACCTGGAACACGTTCTGCGTGAACGCAAAGCCGGCGTCGTTGTCTCCGTTGATCGGGCCGCCAAAGTTGGCGACGTTGGTGACGTTGATGGCGGGGCCGGTGCCCGACGTGGTCCCTGGAGTGCGGCCCTGCGAGCGCGTGGCGTACTGGACGCGCAGCTCGTTCAACAGGGTCGGCGTCAGGGTGGAAATCAGTTGCGCCGCGGTCGAATGCTGTCGATCGACGAAATCGGTGCCGCGCTCGACGGAGGTGAGGCCCCCGGCGACGTTGTTGGTGATGAAATTATCAAAAAAGATGTAGCGAACCGACATGCGATTGCTGTCATTGAACTGGTGGTCCACTTTGCCGATGGCGAACTCGGTGTTGAGCCCACGCGGCATGTAAGGCGGCTCGGCGAGGCCGAGCGCCGCTTGGTTAGCTGGTGAAATGGTGATGACCGAACCGCCCGACAGGTCGCGCTCGGTGTGTTCGTAGCCACCGAAGAAGTGGGTCTTGTCGCGGACCAGCGGCCCGCCCAAATCAAAGGTGATGACGTTGACGTCGGTGGGAGGCTTGCGATCAGAGGTATGCGGACCGGCGGTGAAGAACGGGAACGCCGCGAACGCCTTGCGCTGCAAGCGATAGCTGGCCTGCCCCTTCAAGGTGTTGGTTCCCGACGGGGTGATCGCGTTGTAGATCATCCCCATCGTCTGGCCGAACTCTGGCGCGTACCCGGTGGTCACGATTTTGACTTCACGGATCATGACTTCCGACATCGGCATCTGCCGCAGGCCGGCGCGGTCTTTTTGCGTGTTGTTGCTGCCGTCGATTTGATAGTTGACGCGGACGAGCGCGCCGTTGGCAGTGATGCGCGGAACGCCAAACTCCTGGTTTTCGAAGCCGACCACGCCCGGTTGGAGCAGCGCAAAATTGTAGGGATTCCGCGACGTCAACGGCAGCGTTTTGATTTCTGCTTCAGTGAGTGTGCGGCCTTGTTCGATCTTGCCGAGGTCGACCAGCGGTGAGTCGGCGGTCACGGTGATCGTTTCCGACACCGCGCCGACCGTCAGCTTGACGTTGACGACGGCCGTGCGGCCCGCCGAGATCATCACGCCCGTTTGCTCGAACCCACGGAACCCCTGCAACTCTGCCGAGACTTTGTAGGTCCCGAGCGACAGCAACGGCGCACGAAACAAGCCGCTCTCGTTGGTCACGACCACGCGCGAGGCCCCGGTGTCGAGGTTGAGTACGGTGACGGTGACGCCCGGCAGCACGGCGCCCTGGTCGTCTACCACCGTGCCTTCAATCGTACCGTTAATCGCTTGCGACTGAGCAGACGCGGGGGCGGCCATGGCCAGCGTGACCAGCAATGCCGTCAGAATTCGAAACATCAAAGCAGCCTCCGGGTGGGGGTAAGAGACGAGTATAGAACGTCCGTTATGTCTTCGATCGGCGCTCCCCTACGGCGCGCCGGTCGCCGCGGCGGCCACGCTTTTCTCTTTCTGTAGACGCACGGCACGCCGAGAAGGGTCGAGCACTTCGAGCATCGCGTCGTGCACCGCCTTGGCGGCGGCATCCGTCGGGGGATTGCCGCCAAATTGCTGGCGAAGAAATGACGCGGCCGCGAGAATGCTGTCGCGTTGCCAGGCTTGGAGCGGGGCCGTGCGGAAAATCGCGGAGTCAGCCATAACGAAACGCACCAAAACCGGGGTCGGGTATACAGGTGTCCGGGCTCATCGCGTGAACGCGAAAAAAGCGTCGTGGCGGTCTGGCGTGCCGAGGTAATTCCGCAGCAGAATGCGGCTGGCCAGAAACGCCTGGGCGGGATCGTGACGCGTGCCCCACGCAAACAGGTGCCGTGGATAGTTCCGGTGCGGCCCCGCATACATCACCCCGTCGGTCGTCGTCGCCACGGGCATGTCCCACCCGCTCGCCGGCATGATCCCTGAAATCGCCGGATATAGCCGCGATAGTTCGTACATCAGCTGGCCCGTGCGCTGAACCAGGACCTTTTCCCGGACGCGCGGCGTCGTACGCGGATGATCCGCGCCGGCGATGATGACGCGACCCGTTTCCGTCCATTGGATGAAATGCGGTGGCGCTTCGGTGTCGGTCATGACGCGGGCGCGGGCGCCGATTTGGGCTCGCAGCGCGGCGGGAACGGGCTCGGTCATCACCACGTAGCGTTCGTCAAAGCGAACGTGCCGCTTCAGCGACCGGTACAGTGCGGTCGGTTCGCCCGTACAAACGATCACCGTCTCGGCCGTGAGAGTGCCCCCCTCGACCTGCACTTCAACGTCCTTGGAATGCGATTTCACCCCGCGCACGGCCGACCGCTCAAAGATTGCTGCCCCTCTCTTGGTGGCAGCGCCGACAAACGCCATCAGGAGTTGATAGGGGTGGACCGTGCCCCAATCGGCGAGCTTCACGGCCGCGCGGGCCGTTTCCATGCCCGACTCGCCGACGGCCACGGCTGCTTTCAGGCCGATAGCATCCAGTCCGACCTGTCGCCGCAGCGTCAGCTCTCTGACGAACGCCTTCTCATCAAGCGTGTAGGAGGCCAGCACGCGCACCGCGTCGCAGGTGGCGATGCTCTTCACTCCAAGGCGACGCGCGGTGGTGGCGAGATCGAGCACTGCACGTCGTGACGCGGCAAAGAGAGCGCGCGCGGCCTTGCGGCCGAGACGGTCCTCGACATCACGATACGACGGCCCGGCCTCGCCTTGCAGGATCCCCGGGCCACGACTTGTCCCGCCCTGACCGAGCCGATCCGCTTCGACGAGCGCGACTTTGACGCCGGCCGCGGCAAACGCGTAGGCCGTCAGACAGCCGGCCAGTCCACCGCCGATGATGATGACGGGGTAGGACGCGCGGCCGCGGAAGCGAGGGAAGTTGAACCGTCGGGTTTTGGCGACCTCGTCAAGCCACGGCGAGGCGCCGTATCGTGTACGGGTCACACTGGCGCGATTTTACTTCGCTTTTTCTGCATTCCGGCAGGGCGTTCCTGCGACCTCCGTCGCTACGTCGCTACGTCGCTGCGCCGCTACGCCGCTACGCGCGGCCTTCGTCCTCACGGCAACCGCCGTTCCAACGGCCCCTCCCCCGTAAATGCGGTCCTCGCTGAATGAACGTCATGGCGCGGTTGATGAGGCGATTTCTCTGGAGCAATAACAGGGCACTTGCGCGGACCCGCGCCGCGCGGAGTTCAAGCACTTGGTCGACACGACGTGGACAGGCACCGCGGATCCCGCATCGGTGGCCTACCGTCTGGTGCGCACGTTCCGCGCCGCGGTGTCACGCCAGGTGTATGGATCGCTGACTGCCGCGACGACGCGCGCCGATCCGGATTTCGACTTCGGCCGCGCCAGTCGCGGCGAAGGCCCGCTCTGGCAAGTCATCAGCGAACGGCCGGCGCATTTGCTTGGATCGAAACACACCAGCTGGG
>JACCSI010000089.1 GCA_013813075.1 Acidobacteriota bacterium
GTACGACGTATCAGAATCTGGTCGCGCTGTTCGAGGAGTGGCGTGCGTTCGAGGAACCGCCGCGGGCCAAGGGGGGCGAACCCGACTATTCCCCGGCCACAAACAAGGGCCGGCTTGCCGCGCTTGGTCGCTTGCAGGCACGGCTTGCCGCCATAGACGTGTCTGGCTGGCCAGTCAACGAACAGGTTGATCATCATCTCGTGCGGGCCGAAATGAACGGCATGGAGTACCACCTGCGCGTGCTTCAGCCCTTCGCACGCGACCCGGCGTACTACGCGTCGATCATCACGGCAGAGAGCGACACGCCAGCCAAAGAAGGTCCGGTCATTCACGGCGCGATCAAGCTGTACGACTACCCGATCTGGCCCAGGACGAGGCTCGATTCGGTGCAGCCCCTGTCGGCCGGGCAGGCCGCGGAGCTGGCGACGAAGCTGCGCGTCATCCCCTCGCTGCTGCAAGCCGCTCGACGCAACCTCGCGTCTGCGAATGCCAAGGATCTCTGGACTGGCGGCGTGCGCGCCTTCGAAGAGCAAAACGAGGCGCTGCGCGAGCTCGCCACGAGAGTCGGATCATCTGACGTCGCCCTCACGCGCACGATCACTGAGGCGGCCGACGCGACCGACGCCTTCGCGAAGTGGCTGCAGGCCGAGGCGCCGAGGAA
Organism: Acidobacteriota bacterium; assembly: GCA_013813075.1. Taxonomy (GTDB): domain Bacteria; phylum Acidobacteriota; class Vicinamibacteria; order Vicinamibacterales; family UBA2999; genus JACCSI01. Next base: position 662 of record JACCSI010000089.1, read on the forward strand.
GACGGGGCCATCGGGCATCGGCAAGCAGCACTACACGTGGTATCTCCGCAACGTGCTGCTGGTGCCGTTCTCATGGGAAGACGAAGTGACGATTACGCGGCGCGAGCTGGCACGGGCGCATGCCTCGTTGCGGCTCGAGGAGAATCGCAATCGGCATCTTCCGCCTCTCGAAGTGGCCAACACGCCAGAGGACTACGACGCGCTGCAGGAGCGCGCGATTCCGCGCTACCTGAAGTGGGTGGCCGACAACAAAATCTTGACGATGGAGCCGTGGATGGAGCGCGCGATGCGGGAGCGCACCGCGGCTTTCGCTCCGGACACCGCGCGCAACTTCTTCATGCAGGCCACGCAGCGCGATCCAATCCCGCTGTGGACGCATCTGTACCACTGGTGGGACAACATGCGCATGCGTGTGTCGCCGCACCCGAGCCCCATCCGCAAGGGTCCGCTGCTCTACAACGTGTGGATGAGCCGTGCAGAAGGCATGGCCACCTCCATGGAAGAGTGGATGATGCACGCGGGGCTCTACGACGACTCGCCACGATCGCGTGAGATCGTCTGGATCATGCTCATCACGCGCGCCGCGCGCGGGCTGGGCAATCTGTATGCGCACGCCAACGAGCTGACGATGGCGCAGGCCGCGGACATTCACGTCAACTGGACGCCGCGCGGCTGGATGCGCCGTGATCCGTTGTTGGGATTCGAGCAGCACCTCTACCTGCGGCAACCGGGATATGGCGCGAGCTACATCACCGGCGGGCGCCTGATGGAGGAAGCGATTGCCGAGCGGGCGCGGCAACTCGGCGACACGTTCACGATGCAGCGCGTGATGGACGAGATTAACGCCGCCGGCATGATCCCAGTGTCGATGATCTACTGGATATTGACCGGCGACGACCGGATGGTGCGTGAGCTGAAGGAAAACCGGCCGCTGCCTCCAGGGTGATGCCACGTCAGGCGAGATCGCGCAGGTCTCGCAGACACGCGTCATTGCGGCTCGCGCTCGTTCCGATCGTTCACGTCTTCGCCGAGCTCGGCGTCGGCTTCGATCTCGACGAGATAGTCGTCACCTACCAGCGTGGCCGCCACCAGCGTGTTGGCGGGCTTGATGTCGCCGAATCGTGCGCCGTGCGCGCGTGCGACCGGCTCCCAATCGTCGATGTTGCGCACGAACACGCGCGTCCGCACCACGTCGTCGAGTCTTGCGCCGAGCGACCGAAGGGCGCCATCGATCTTGTCGATGGCAAAGTGCGTTTGTGCGGCCGGATCGCGTCCACCGATGACGCGATTCCCTAGTGTGGCGGTCGTACCCGACACGCTGATGCGGCGGCCATGCCGCACGGCTCGTGCAAAGCCCGCTACCCGCTCCCAGACTGTCCCGCTCAGACACGCCGTCCGCCCGCCGTTCGTCAGCACCACGTCGTAGGGCGCGGGCATCGTCCGAAGGTGATGGCTCAGGTCGCCGGAGGCCGTGAGAAACGGCGGTTTGCGATACTCGTCGCCACAGTCGCCGGGGATGCTCTGCAGCGTGACGAGCGCCGCTTGTATTTCTGCGTGATCGTCCGGAGTGAGGCTCAACGCGAAGAGGCGTTGCGTATCGGCGATGTGCTCGCGCTCACCGAGCCGCGCGCCAATGATCACCGCGGCAACAGCCGGCTGATTCATGATGAACCGGCTCGCGACGTTCGCAATCGACGTCTGGTGGCGCGACGCCACGCGAGACGCAGCCGCCAGCACACGCTGGAGCGCGTCCCACCCGCCCGCGGCGCGAATGAAACGGCCGTACTTCATCTGCGACCATGTCGCACTGCGCTCCCAGTCAGGCTCCGGCTGATTCACCCAGCGCTCCGTGAGCCATCCGCCGGCGATCGTGCCGTATGCCAGCAAGTGCACGCGCTCAGCGAGGCACAGAGGCGCCAGCGCGTGAGCGGCGCGCTGGTCCAGCAGCGAAAAAGACACCTGGTTCGAGACCACTTTGATGCCGCTGGCAAGCACCATGTGCAAGTGGACAGCGTCCACATTCGTCAGCCCAAGATGGCCGATCAAGCCTTCCTGCTTGAGCTCCTGCAGGTGAAACAACGTCTCCAGCCAGCTCGCATCGGCGTAGTTCCACGCGTGAAACTGCAGCAGATCGATCGTGTCACTTTGCAGCCGCGTCAGTGCACGTTCGACGGCTGCGCGTGCGTCCGCTTTCGACACACGCCCTGGCGTCGGCACCCACTTGGTCAGCAACTGCACGTCCTTGTTGTGCAGCGCACGATGCGCACCCGCTACGAGTTCGGCGGACCCATAATGGTCCGCCATGTCGAATGTCGTCAGGCCGGCGGCCACATACGGCGACATGGCGGCGGCGGTCTTCTCGACGTCGAGCGTCCGTCCGTCACGCTCCATGTCGGCGATCTGCCAGAGCCCGGTGATCGCACGCGACACCCTCAGGCCGGGAGCGAGCTCAAACCGTTCTACCGTTTGCGTCATGGGTTTACATCGAATCAATCCAGCGGCAACTCCGCGAAACGGGCTGCCACATCAACGCCGCGGCGCCGAAGCGCGCTCACCTCACGGAAGTAGATCAGCGATCCGGCCGCCAGCATCACGCCCCAGAGATAAGTGGACCGAAAGTACCACGCCGTCGCCGGGCCCGTGAGGTCCCGCCACGTGTGCATCGCGAGAAACACGCCGAGCACCACGACGCCGAGGCCGGCCAGCGCAGCGCGAGCCGTTAACGATGGAATCACGGTGACCGCCCGGGCGAGGGCCGGGTTCCGGTACGGCAACGTGAGCACCGTGAGCGCCATCAGCAGGAAGTTCACGAGCATGGCCGTGACAAGGATGTCGATGCCCAGGAAGAAGTCGCCGGCAAGATGGCTGCCCAAAATGCCAAGCGTCGCCATGACGCCGCTGGCGAGGATCGCGACGTGGGGCGTTCGAAAGCGAGGATGCACCGCCGCTACGGCGGGCGGAAAGATGCCGTCCTCCGCCCACGCAAACATCAGGCGTGACACCGACAACAACATCGGCGGCAGATCCTTGATGAGCGCAATCGCGGCCGCAGACACGATGATCAACGTCCAGAACGGCGGCAGAAGGTATCCCAGCAATCCCGGCGCGGTGAGATCCCGTCGTTGCGCCTCCGCGGCGATGTGCTGCCACGGCACCGCGTGATAAACAGCCGCTGTGAAGAGCATGTAAAAGGCTGCGACCGAGATCACAGCAATGGCGATCGCCAGCGGGAGATCCCGCCCGGGATTCTTCGCCTCGCCGCCCGCCTGTGCGATCGAATCGAACCCGATGAAGGACGCAAACAGCAGCGCGGATGCCGTCAGTATCGCGCCACCGCCGGCTGCGGGCGTGGCGCCCGTCGGCAGCGCCTGCCCCTCGCGTGCGAGCACCACGGCGGCAAAGTCCGCGTGATCGAATGTAAAGCCCGCGACGATCACGATTCCGCCGAGCACGAACGTAAGAAACATCAGTGGCACCACCAGTCGTTCGTAGAGCGCAATGCCTCGCAGGTTGACGCCCACGGCCGCCCACAACACGCCGAGAGAGATCGTCAGCCGCACTGACCCGCGCTCGAGCGCCGCTGCGACGCTGGCCCACCCGGCCGTGACCGCGATGTCCCGAAGAAACGGCACCAGCACGTACGAGACGACCCCGATGGCCACACACAAGGCAAACCACTGCGAGAACGACGCGACAAAACCAAGGTAGGGATGCAGACCGCGGCTTGCATACACATACGTGCCGCCGGCGCGTGGCA
>JACCSI010000125.1 GCA_013813075.1 Acidobacteriota bacterium
CGAGCTTCGTCATGTCGAGCATCAGCTTCGATTTATCGAGCAGACGCATGACGATCTTCTCGCCGAAGAGTGTGGGCAGACACGACACGCGGAAGTCGATCTCCTTGATGGCGCCGTTGTCCGAGAAGCGGATCTTGATGCGGCCGTCCTGCGGCAGCCGTTTTTCGGCGATGTCGAGCTTCGCCATGATCTTGATGCGCGACGTGATGGCGTCACGCATCTTCAACGGCGGCGACATGATGTTGTAGAGGATGCCGTCGACGCGGTAGCGAATGCGGTACTCTTTTTCGTACGGCTCGATGTGAATATCGCTGGCGCCCTTGGAAATGGCGGACATCAGCACGACATTGACCAGTTTGATGACCGGTGCTTCCTCCCCCTGGCGGGCAAGCGTTTCGGCGCTGATCTCCTCGAGGTCTTCAATGACCTGTACGTCCTCGCCTTCCGCGGCGAGCTGCACCTCGCCGAGGGCGCGAGTCGCGACCTCGAGCGCGCTCTCACCCGCTACCGGGCCGGTTTGGCCTTTCGCGGCTGGTGCTCCCGCGCCGTAGTACTTGTCAATGGCGTCGAGGAGTGCCGTCTCCGACGCGACGACCGGTTCGACGTTGTAACCCGTCATGAACTTGACGTCGTCCATCGCGAAGACGTTGGTCGGGTCGGTCATCGCGATCGTCAGCGTCGCGCCGGTGCGGCTGAGAGGGACGATCTGATACTTGCGAGCGGTCTCTGCGGGAACGAGCTTGATGACCGCGGGGTCGATTTCGAACTGATTCAGTGCGATCGAGGGCACGCCGTACTGCTTGGACAGCAGTGCCGTGATGTCATCGTCCTTCACATGCCCCAGTTTTACGAGGTTGGCGCCAAGCTTGCCCCCGTTGGTGCGCTGATAGGTCAACGCTTCCTGGAGTTGTTCAGGCGAAATGCGCTTCTCCTTGAGAAGCAGTTCGCCAATTCGAACCGGCATATTACGGTGAGTGCCTTGAATCAGTGCTGACTGCGTGGTGCGTCGCGAGTTCGTGCGAGTGCTCAGTGCGTAGTGATAGCGACGTTCCTAAAAACTCATGCGCGCCGCGATGCCCCACCCCCGGGCGCCACCGCGTCCACCCATTGCGTAGGCGTCCACGTAGGTGCCGGCGCGCACCGCGTAGGACGCACCGCCGCTTATCACGGGCCGGGTCGCGCCGATGGTGCTGCCGCGGAGGCCACCGCGCATCCCAATCCGCTGTCCGCGCACCCATCGCTCCACGCCCGCGGCGATGTCGCGGCGATCACCGCCGTGATGCGGCACGCGCGTCAGGTCTGCATCAACCGCCACGATGACCGACGAGATGGCCGGCCACTCGTTGCCCCAGGCCACGCCGGTGCGGGCGTGACGGTCGAGCGTCGCGGCGACGCCACCGTCGTCCTCATCACCGAAGGTCGGCGCGCTCAGATTGCGGACCACCAATCCGGCGCGGAAATGCCCCGCCGCCAGCATCGCCCCGACATCGACATCGCCGGTGGTCGATGCATCGGTGTCCAAATCGTCGGTCCTGTCTAGCGCCTCGCGCCAGGAAGACACACGACCCACGCCCGCGCTCACGCGGCCGCGGACCAGCTTGAGGGTGGCGCCAAGGGTTAGAAAATCCCCGACAGACTGTTGGACCGTGGCCCCAACATGCGTCGTCTTCAGCATGCGCACGACAACTTGCCTATCTTGTCGGTCGCCGCTTTCCGTTACTGCAGGGCTTTCGGCAGCCGTGGTCGTGGACAAACGGTAATAAGCCAAGCCCAATGGGGTCGTGCCTATGGCGACGAGCGTGGTGTGGGTTCGTCCCGCCCGATCGAGTGCCTCGGCGGCGGACCGAATCGTCGTGCTCTTCCCTAAATCTATGGAAACGTTGAAGATAGGGCCACCGATCAACCCAGAAGGATTCCACGCAACCGCTGAGGCGTCATCAGCAACCGCCACAAATGCCCCGAGGGCTGAGGCGCGATTGCCCAAGGCCTCCAGCCCCTGCGCGCCAGCCAAGAGCGGCGCGCCAAGCGCCGATACCAAAATCGCGACCGCCAAAGAAATTTGTTGGGTCATAAATAATATTTTGTGTAATCAAAACAATTGGGACTAGCGCAGTGGCGGGCCGAAAGTCCATCCTATTCAGCAGTTTGAAGCAGTGTCAAGGAACAGAACAGCCCGCTGGCGTCGTATTGTTGTGAAGGGGGGGAGCGGTTGATTCGGCGCATCGCGGGTGTATTGCAACGTCCGCGCGCCACCTTTGCTGAGCTCGTGACTCGGCCAGTCTGGGTGGATACCTGGTTCGTCATTCTCGTTGTCTGGACGCTGTGCGGCGCGTGGCTGCTGTCGACCAACGTCGGACAGCAGGCACTCATCGACGAACGCGTCCGCGTCATTGAGACGCTCGGCGGGACAGTCAGCGACCAGGCATATGCCGCTCTGCGGGCGACACCGCCCTGGTGGGTGTACCCGAGCAGCGGTGGCCGCCTGCTGTTGACACCGATGATGACGTTGCTGGCCGCGGTCGCGGTGACACTGGCCGCACGCGCCGACGGGACGCGCGCCACGATCTGGCAGGGGCTGGCGGTTGCGGTGCACGCCAGCGTGCCATTGCTGATCGGCCAGCTGATTGCCACACCGTTCCACTTTGTGCGCGAGTCGCTGACGAGTCCGTTGAATCTGGCGACCTTCCTGCCGTTGATGGACAGCGGCACGTTGCCGGCCTTGTTCTTCGGCACGATGGATTTCTTTGTCTTGTGG
>JACCSI010000129.1 GCA_013813075.1 Acidobacteriota bacterium
CCGCCACGACCCCGATCAGCCAACGCACCGCCGGCGCCACCCGTGCCGCCACCGGGAGATTCACGAACCTTGGCGCGTATGCGGCGGCGCACGGCATGTCAGAGGAGGACGCGCGCCGCCAGTTCTCGAGCTCGATCGAGCGCACCGCACGGCTGATGGACTCCGCGATCACGATCCCGATCGTTGGTCCGGTCGGGTTAGACGCGGTGCTCGGTCTCTTTCCTGTGGCGGGCGATACCATCGCCGCGGCCATCTCGATTTCTCTCATCGCCAAAAGCCTCCGCTACGGCATCCCGCGCGAGGTGATCGCGCGCATGCTGGCCAATGTGTTGTTCGACCTCCTCCTCGGCGCCATCCCGGTTGCCGGCGACGTCGCCGACCTGTGGTTTCGCTCCAACGCGCGCAACGTGGCGCTGCTGCGTGAGTATCTAGGCGACGAGGCGCGCAACACGATCGAGATCACGGCGACGCGCGTGTCCTGATCTTGGGCGCCACAGGCGGGACGGGCTGCCGACGCAACGGACGACTCTCCGCCGCACCGGACAAGCCCCACTTATGGTGCGACGAGGCCGACCCTCGTAGAATCAGCACCATGATTGCGAGAATGGCGGTAATTGTGGCGTGCATGGCAACCCTCGCGCCCGCTGCACCGGCGCAGGCTCAGGAAGCCCGTCGACGATGGGAGATGCAACGGCAGATTCGGCTTGATAAGTTCGAACAGATCCTGCCGTTGGCGATGCGTAACGCCGGCATCGACATGTGGATCGTCGCGGTCAAGGAGAACCATCGCGAGCCGCTGTGGGAGGATCTCGGGCGCGGCTACGTCACCGGCATCGGGTATTACGTCTTTACCGACCGCGGCGGCGACCGCATTGAACGCGCCGCGCTTGGGCCCTCTGGGTACATGCTTCAGCAGTCAGGCGCCTACGACATTTTTGGCGCCGCATCGACGATCGCGGCCTTTGTCAAAGGGCGTGATCCCAAGCGCATCGGCGTCAACATGTCCGACGAGATTGGTCCCGCCGATGGACTTTCGCACTCCATGCATCAACATCTGGTGCGGACGCTCGGCCAGCCGTATGCGACACGCCTGGTGAGCGCTGAACGCCTGGTGTCTGAGTTCCGTTCGCGGCGGGTAGCGGCCGAGATCGTCGCCTTCGGCGAAGCGGCGGGGATTGCGATACAGCTCGCGGAGCGCGCGTTGTCCAACGAGGTGATCACGCCAGGCAGGACCACGCTGGAAGATGTGGCGTGGTGGATGCAGGACCAATTGCTCGCACGAGGCCTGGGATCGGAATTCGACATGCCATCGGTCTACATCACCGGGCCGGACGGCATCGTCGCCACGTCAACAGCCCGAATCGTGCAGCCCGGCGAGGTCCTGATGATTGACTGGGGCGTTCAGCTGATGAACTTCGGTACCGACGTCAAGCGGGTCGCGTATGTGCTGAAGCCGGGTGAGACCGCGCCGCCGCCCGGCATTCAGCGGGCGTTCGATCAGGCTATCGCCGTACGTGACGTGCTGAAGAAAGTCATCAAGCCCGGGGTGCGAGCCGACGACACCATGAAGAACATGGATGCTGCCTTGCGCGCGGCGGGCTACGGCGTCGTCGAGTTCAACCGTCCCAATCCTGACGACAAGACCGACGTGGTGTACGGTTTCCACCCGGTGGGCAACACCGGACACGACATCGGCCCTTCGCTGACGACGTGGCAGCCACTGCAGGCCACTTTGACGATGTATCTGCAGCACCTGTTCTCGTTCGAATACTTCGCGTATACGCCGCTTCCAGAATGGGGTGGCAAGAAGTTGAGGATTCCGATTGAAGATGATGCCCTGCTCATGGAGCATGGCATCCAGTTCGTGCACCCGGCCAACTACAGGCTGCTCGTCATCAAGTGAGGCGCGCTACTTCGCTCGCGCGCGCATGGCGGTAATCACCCGATTCGAGATCTTGGCTTGCAGCAACGCTCTCAGACCGGCCGGCGACAGATCAAAGTTTACCCCTGGCGCCGCCTTGATCGACGCAATGAGATTGTCGTCGTCGAGGCCTGCTGCTCGAAGGTCAATGATGTCGTCGTTGGTGACGGCCGCGCCGGGCGCTGCCGTCAACCCCTTCGCCGAAGGCGCGGCGGAGGCTGTAGCCGGCACCACGGAGGGCTCCGCGGCCGTGCGCGCATTCAGCTGCTGGTACAGTTGCGCCATCTGGCGATAGGCATTGAGACTCTTGCCGATGCGGGCTACCGACTCCGAGATGTATTTCTCGCCGGGGTGCTGCGTGGACGCCTGAGCGATCAGGTCATGCGCGCGCCCGAGCAGGATCTGCGCGTCTTCGACCGCCGCGGCTTCGTAGGCCAGGCCTTCCTGGGCGACCGCCAGGTTGTGCAGCCGATATGCGTCGCGTTTGCGATCGCGGTGCGGCTTGACAACTTCGAGCCCTGACTGCCACTCCGACCACTTGCGATCGAGCGCAAGGTCGTTGAGCTTGTCGACGTCGTCGCTGCGCGCCAACAGCACACGCACCGGCTCGCGGCCAGGCGTCACCCGTCCCGCGGCCCGCCGCACCACGTTGTCGATCAGCATGTCTTCGACCGCGTCGCGGGTCGGCGGATTCTGGTCTGCGACGTGTTCTTCTGACAGCGCGTCGCGCGGTTTCATCGGCGAGCGCCAAGCGGCCAATTCGGCGCGTGACCTCGAGACGAATGCCGGCGTTCCCGGTGATGACCACCGACGGGCGGTTGCGGCCGTATTCGTACACCGGTTCGGTCCGCTTCTTCCCGTTCTTGTCCGTCACCTCTCGGGTGCCAACCTGGCGCGTTTCTGAAACGTACTTGGTGCTGTTGCGTCGCGACTCGGTCCACTCGGTAAGTGTCGCCGTCACGAGAATCTCTCCTCGGTCGGCCACGCGCAAACGCGCGTCGTTGTCTGTGAGCTGGCGTGCCAGCAGGTCCTTCAGCCGCTCGACGATGCGCGCCGAGGCGGAGGAGGTGTTGCGCACTGAGACTTCGAGACTGCCGTTAGCCGGCAACAGCAGCGCCGGCGGTTCGATTGGAAAGAGCGTCACTTCTCTCGCGTCGCCGAGCCCTCGGCGGAACTGTGCGTTGGCGGGTGCGGCACCCGTCACCAGGAGCATGAGCGCCGCCACGACGTATCGGTGGGTCATGTGTTGCCGGTTGCGCGCCTGCCGTCGGCAGATCGTTGTGAAACAGCAACGCATTAACCACCATGCCGTGCTCGCCAAGGTCTGCCAGCGGTAAATCGGGTTGTTGGCGTAGAGGATAACCCGACCCTTGCCGACTGGCGCATCCACCGCGGCCGGTCGATTACGGGTTTGGTCGTCGCCACGATCTGCGACGCTTATGCCGGTGTCAGACCACGCGGGTCTGCCAACCCTTTCAGCCGATAACGAAGGTCTTGACGCGCCCAGGCAGCGCGTTCTCGAGCGCGCGGAAGAAGCGGTACTGGTCTGCCGAGTAGGTCGGCTTTTTGGGCTCGCCGAGGTGGTAGCCGAGGATGTCCTTCGCTGTCGGCACGCCAGCCCGAGTCGGCAGATGGTCCATCAACGGCGACAGAAACTCGGGCTTGGAGGTCCACTCCCTGACGAGCTTGACGAACGCGGCGTCGGTTTGCTGGAGCGGGGCTTGGGCCCCCGGTGCGGCTACAATGAGCGGCGCAGCGAGGAGAACTGCGGCGCCGAAGCGGGTGACCATCGCAACTCCTTGTCCGTCAGACAGATGCAGGAACTTATACGGGGTGCGGCAC
>JACCSI010000135.1 GCA_013813075.1 Acidobacteriota bacterium
AGGATGCCGGCTCATTCGCCCACGCCATCGTCGATCTGTTTGCCGAGCGCCCCGCGCGGCGCCGCGTGATCGCAGAGTCGGCGGATCTGCGCGGACTTTCATGGGAAGCCCAGCTCCAGCCGATGCTGGATTATGTGGAGCGAGCGTCAAGCCGATAAGTCCAGCGCCGACCGGAACTGCGCCCGATGAGTCTGCCCTGCTGTTCGACTACTTTGGTGCAGAATGCCTTGTCGGACTTTTGTTCCGCATCCTGGGGCATTTCTCATGTGGTCAGTCACAACTAATTGAGCAACTCAAGCAGACACAGGCAGTTACGCCAAAACAACGACGTTTGGACTGCCAGGACCAATTCTTGCTGAGTCTGATGCACAGGCTTGCCACTGTTCGCCAGGGCGCCAAATCATGACCTCCAACCTCACGACGCTTTCTCACCAGACGCTCGCGGCGCGCCCGATTGGCATTCCCCCTCAGGCGTCCCCGACCCTCTTCGTCGTCGTCGACACCGAGGAAGAATTCGACTGGGGCGCACCGTTCGCTCGCCAGAACACCAGCGTTCAGGCCATTCGCCAACTGCCGACACTCCAACGGCTCCTCGACCGGTTCGCGGTCAAGCCGACCTACGTCATCGATTTCCCGGTCGCGACCGATCCGGTGTCGGTCCCTGTCATCAAGGAACTGTATGAGTCGGGCCGATGCGCCATCGGCGCCCATCTTCATCCGTGGGTGACGCCACCGTTCGTCGAGGACGTGACCCGCGCCAACAGCTTCGCGTCGAATCTCGGGGAAGCGCTGGAGGAAGCGAAGCTGCGAACGCTGACATCAGCCATTGAGTCGCAGGTGGGCGTCCGTCCCCGGATGTACAAGGCTGGTCGCTATGGGTTCGGGCTGTCGACGATGCGCGTGCTCGAGCGTCTGGGGTACGAGATCGACCTCAGTGTGAACCCGTGTATGGATTACGGCGCCGAGCGGGGACCGAACTTCGAGACGTTTGACGCGCGGCCATTCCTGTTCGGCTCTGGCCGCCCACTGCTCGAGGTGCCGTGCACCACTGGGTACGCGGGATTTTTGCGACGCGCTGGCGGCCCGCTGCACCGGCTGTCTGAAACCGAGGTGTGTCGTACCGTGAGAATGACCGGCATCCTGTGCCGGCTTAGGGCTCTCAACAAGATCATGCTCTCGCCCGAAACCAGCACGCTCGCGGAAATGCAGTCGTTGACCCGCGCACAGCTCGCCGACGGCGTGCGGACCTTTTCATTGACCCTGCATAGCCCCTCGGTGGAACCAGGGCACACCCCGTACGTTCGCAGCGCCGACGACCTGCGCGCGTTCTTGACGAAGATCGAGGGGTTTTGTGATTTCTTTTTTGGAACTCTTCACGGCGTCCCAGGGACGCTCGAAGAGTTCCACCGTTCAAATCTCGTTGGAGGCGTGGCTGCATGAAGGTGCTTGGGATCTCTCCGCTCGACAAGGACTCGACCGTCTCGCTGATGGAAGATGGCCGCATGCTCTTTGCCGCGGCGGAGGAGCGATTTACGCGGGTAAAGCTGCAGAGCGGCTTCCCCTGGCATGCGCTCGAGAGCGCGCTCCAGGCGACCGGGACGACCGTCGACGAAATCAGTTGCGTCACCTATCCCTTCCTGCCGTGGCAGGAGGAAACGCGTCTGTTCGAGAAAAACCTTTCCACCGAACGCGAGTTTCTCGAGGAGTCGCAAAATACCAAGACCGCGGAGCTGCTCCGCGAAGCCGCGACGCGCGTGCCGAACCGCACGACGCCGATTCCCGGTCTGCGCGAGCCTAACGAGCGGATGGAAAAAAGCTTCGCCAAGACCATCGCCTACCGGCTCCTTGCCAGTGACAGCATCATCTCGCGCAACGTGGCCAAGCGGGGGTCCGAGGAATGGGGCCGCACCGCCACCGCATTCCACAAGAAGTGGCACGAGGAGCTCGAGTCGTCGCTGCAGGAACTGGGGCTCACCGGAAAGCTGAAGCGCGTCGAGCACCATCTCAGTCACGCCGCCAACGCGTATTACACCAGCGGCTTTGCCGACGCGCTCATCGTTACCCTTGACGGCTATGGATCCGGCCTGGCGGGCAGCGTCAGCACCGGCCGCAACGGCACCATCGAACGGCTGCACGGTGTGGAGTTTCCACACTCGCTGGGGACGTTTTACGA
>JACCSI010000143.1 GCA_013813075.1 Acidobacteriota bacterium
GCAGGTGGCGCATCTCGAGCGCGTCGCGATGCTTCTGGTCGTAGAAGATGTCGCGTCCGGCGACGGCCGCCTGGTAAAGATGCCAAATCAGCGTTTTTTCCCTTAGCGGTAACGCTTGAAACCCGTCGGCATAGAGCTGCGCGACGGCCGCATCGTCGACTCGCTCGAGAAGATACTTGCGATCAGTCCGCGGTGCGGTGGAGGCGGGCGTTTCGACGCTGCCGTTGGTCGATGGCGCAGTGGGGTCCGGCTTCTCGGCGCAGGCCGCGACACACAGCAGGAGGACCACAGGAAGGGCTCGGCTCGTCATCTGTCAACGATACATCCAGCGCCACACACAGAGGCGGCGCAACAGAAACGCATCTACAGAACCTCGGAGGGCAGCGAAGAAAGTCGCTGGCACAGTCAGCAAAACGGATGGCGTCGAGAGCGATGGATTTATGATGGGTGGATGCCGTGGAGTGCCGTTCTTCTGGGTGTCTTTCTCACCACCGCCAGTCTCGGACAGGTCACGATCCGGGCCCTCGCTGGTTCGGTGGTCGTGGACCGCGCGAGTCCGACGATGGCGACCGCTATGGTCGTCGTTGAGAACGGCACCATGTACGACGTGTATCTGGTCGGCGCCGCCGCAGAGGTCGCCGGGGCCGTCGAGATTCGCGAAACGCCACGGGGCGCGTCCGCCGCCACTGTCGTCAAAGAAGTGGCAGTGCCTGCGTTTGGCCAACTCGAGATGTCGCACGACGGCGTGCATCTGGTGTTCAAAAAGCTGAAGCGCCCGCTGAAATCCGGCGAATCCGTTCCACTAAGCCTGTTTGCCGATAACGGCTTGACGCTCACCGTTCAGGTGGTCGTGAAGTAGAGACCCTCGACTTAACTCTCTTTGTTTGGACGGGCCGTGAACCAGGGCCCCCGCGGCGGCGTCTTGCAGTTGTGAGGCGATGCACGAGCGCGCAGACTTCCTTAACGTCGGGCTGCTGAGCGTGGACGCGGACCTCGAACACGAGTTCGAGTCGCGACTTGCCGAATCCTCGACGCTGACATTCCGCGTGGCGTATTCGGTGCTGCGCCACCGTCAGGACGCCGAAGACGTTGCGCAGGAAGCTTTCGTCCGTGCGCACCGCCGCTTTCGGCAGCTTCGCGACCGCGACCGCTTCCGCGCTTGGCTGGTGCGCACGACCTGGCGCCTGGCGGTCGATCACATTCGAAGGACGAGGCGCCGAGCCGCACGCGAGCAGGAGCACGTCACGGCCACGCCTCTCAGTACGGAAGCCACGGCGGCCGCAGCGGAACGCGCCGCGCAGTTGTGGGCGGCCATCGACGCGTTACCGGAGAAGCTCCGCATGGTCACCGTACTGGCCGCGATGGATGGCCACGATATTCGCCAGGTGGCGCAGCTGCTGTCCTTACCGGAGGGAACGGTGAAATCGCGGCTCTTCCTCGCACGACAACACCTGAAGGAGCGGCTGAATGATCGATGACGAACTGCGCTCGCTGCTCTCGGTTAACCCGTCGCCGGGTTTCGAGGCACGGATCAGAGCTCGCGTCGATCCGGCCTCGCCTCGGGAAACGGCGTCAAGCGTCGGCGCAGCAGGCGTTGACGTGCCGCCGCCCGCCCGGTGGCGCGGCCCGGTTGCAGGAGCGCTCGCGATCGCGGCGACGCTGACCTTGGCCCTCGGCATCGGCCTGTTGCCGCGAATCGCTCGTCGGGCAGAGCCGCCGCGCACGGTACCCGTCCTTGCGCAGCAGCGGATGATGGGGGTCGCGCCGTTGAGTGCGCCGGTTGGCGCGCACTCGCATCTGGCAGCGCAGTCTCCTGCCGCGGCGCCGTCGCCGAATCTTTCGGCGCCGCATCTGCCAGCACCCAACGTTGCCACACACAAGTCACTGCCACAGGTCCAGGTCGATCGCGCGGAGACACTCACGCTGCACCGACTGTTCGCGTCGCCGGTGGCCGGCGCGATCGTCGACGCCGCGCCTCAAGCGGCGGGCGAACTGGTCATCCCGCACATCGCGATCGAGCCGTTAACCCTCGACATTCGTTCCGAAGGAGCCTTTCAATGACGACGCGAGCCTCTGCCATGCTGATGGCGCTCATCCTGACGTCGGTGGTGCCGTCTGTGGCCTCTGGTCAGCCGGCGGCAACAACCACAGGCGCCAAGCTCACGGTCACCGCGCTGATGGTCGAGGTGACCATTAGTCGTTCCGTGGGTGAGAAGCGTCTGAGCAGCATCCCGTATACGATTGGGGTCACGCCCGACGGCAACCGCGCGACGTTGCGCGTTGGCGGATCGGTGGCGATTCCAACGTCCGGGATTCCTGCCGGAGACGGAAAACCTGCGGCCCAGTCTTACGGGTATCGCGAGATCGGCACCAACATCGATGTCATTGCCGCTCCGGCCGAAGATGGCCGCTATCGCCTCTCGCTGACCGTCGATGAATCGTCGGTTTATCCGACCGACGACACGGCAAAGAACGCGATGCTGATGAGCGGGGCCCCCGCCTTCCGGTCGCTCAAGTCCAATAACGCGGTGACGCTCCGCCACGGGCAGAGCGTCGAGTACACGGTCGCCACCGACCGTATCACGGGCGAGACCGCGCGCATTTCAGTAAAGCTCACCGTGATCAATTGACCGCGATCGTTCTCAGGACTCTGCGGTTGGCACGTCCGCTGTCAGCGACGACGATGATCAGGCGTAATGCGTTGAAACTGCCGCCATCCGGCGGACTCTCGGCAAGAAGGTGGCGGATAATTTGACGA
>JACCSI010000187.1 GCA_013813075.1 Acidobacteriota bacterium
CGCGCGCAGCTCCTCTGCGCGCCCAAGATCGTTCAGCTCCAGCAGGTATCGCCCCGGCCGTTCTTCAAACGCATCCGGCGACGTGAAGAACTGTTCGCTGACAATCAACCCCAGCCCCGAACCGATGCACATCTCCGCCAGCGCCACGGGCACGCCACCGTCGCTCGCATCGTGCGCTGCGGTGACGAATCCGGCACGGATCGCGCCGGCGACGAGCCGGTGCGTCTTCGACAGCATGGTGAGGTCGCTGGGGTCATTGGCCGACACCAGCACCACGCGGGCGGCGCTGTTTTTCAGATCCATCGTGACGCACCGCTCGACGTGATCGATCACGCCAATGGCGCTGATCAGCAGCGTGTTGGGGATGCGAATGATTTCGCCGGTCTCGGAA
Source organism: Acidobacteriota bacterium (assembly GCA_013813075.1). Lineage (GTDB taxonomy): Bacteria > Acidobacteriota > Vicinamibacteria > Vicinamibacterales > UBA2999 > JACCSI01. Next base: position 392 of record JACCSI010000187.1, read on the forward strand.
TTGGTGAACTGATTGTGCAGCGAATCTTTGCCGCTGATGAAAGGAATGCCAAAAGCAAGCGCTGCGTCGCGGCAGGCTTCGCAGGCGCGCACGAGCGTGCCCATCGTGCGCTCGTCGTCGACGCTGGGCCAGCAGAAATTGTCGAGAATCGCAATCTTGTCCGGGTCCGCCCCGACGCAGACCACGTTGCGCACCGCTTCGTCGATGGCGGCGATAGCCATCCAATAGGAATCGGTGACGTGCGGCGCAATGCCGTTGCCGATGGCGACGCCCTTCATGCTCGACAGCTTTGGCCGCACGACGGCGGCGTCGCTGGGACCAATTTGCGCGGGCCCGATCAGCGGCTTGATGACCGATCCGCCCTGCACCTCGTGATCGTACTGGCGGATGATCCAGTGCTTTGAGGCGATGTTCGGATGCGCCAGAAGTGCAAGCAACCGGTCTTTGATTTGTGCCCTGGCAAGGGTTTCTAACCCGTATTCTGCATTCGAAAACACGGGTTGGAAACCCGTGCCACGGGAAGAACGTTCTACGACGATCGCCTTCCGCGTGGGCATGGGGATGCCCTTGTGCATGAAGTGCATCGACAGGCGGCCGACTTCCACGCCGCGGTAGCTGAGGATTAGCTCCTGGTTCTTCGTGCCGAACGCGCCGATGACCGTGGCTTCGACATCCTCGCTCGCCGCGAGCTCGAGCAGCTCGGCCACGTGCGCCTGCGGAACCGACAGCGCCATCCGTTCCTGCGCCTCGCTGATCCAGATCTCGTCGTAGCGCAGCCCGGCGTACTTCAGCGGCACGGCTTCCAGCTTCACGGTGGCGCCGATTCTCTCCCCCATCTCCCCCACCGCGCTCGACAACCCGCCCGCGCCGAGGTCGGTGATCGCGTTGAACAAGCCGCGGTCGCGCGCCTGGAGGATGACGTCCGCCATCTTCTTCTGGGTAATCGCGTTGCCGATCTGCACGGCGTGGGAGAACTCGTCCGCGTGCGTGTCGGTCAACTCCGCGGACGAAAACGTCGCGCCGTGGATTCCATCGCGGCCCGTACGTCCGCCCATGACAACGATGGCGTCACCCGGCTGCGATTCCTTCTCGATTTTGTCGCGCGGGATCAGCCCGACGCACCCGGCGAAGACCAGAGGGTTGCCGATGTAGCGGTTATCGAAGCAGACGGCGCCGTTCACCGTCGGGATTCCCATCCGGTTGCCATAATCGCGCACGCCAGCCACGACCTGTTGAAGGATGCGCTTCGGATGAATCACGCCGCGGGGAAGAGAATCGGGTGTCCGGCTTCGAGTTTCGGGTTTCGGAGTAGGAGTCGGCGCTGCTTTTTCACCCGACACCCGAGACCCGACACCCGAAACCCGACCGTAATCCGGGAAGGCGACGCAGAAGACGTTGGTGTTTGCGACGGGGCGCGCCCCCAGCCCCGTGCCGAGCACGTCGCGGATGCAGCCGCCGATCCCCGTTGCGGCCCCGCCGTAGGGTTCGATGGCGCTGGGGTGGTTGTGCGTCTCGACTTTGAAGCAGACGGCGTCGGTTTCGTCGAACGCGATGACGCCGGCGTTGTCCTTGAAGACGGAGAGGCAGAAATCGGCTGTCGGGGTTCGGGTGTCGGGGTTCGGGGAGGAAGAAGGGTCAATGACGGTTTCTTCACCCGAAACCCGAACCCCGAAACCCGACACCCGATTCATCAACGCCATCGTGCTGTTGAAGATCGTGTCGCGGATCAGGTTCCCGTACCGCCGGTGGCCGATCACCTTCCCCGTCTCGTCCCGCACCTCGATCTCGACCGCGCTCTTGAGCGTTTTGTGGACGCAGTGCTCGCTCCACGTCTGCGCGATCGTCTCCAGCTCGATGTCCGTGGGCTCGCGGTTTTGCTTCCGGAAATAGTCCTGCACGCCCTTCATCTCCGGGATCGACAGGAACAAATGGCCCTCACGGCTCAGCTTCGCCAGCCGCGGCTCGGTCAGCTCGCGGATCGGCACGTGGCGGAGTTGGAACTTGTCCTCGCGACCGTGCTCAAACTGCTTGGGGATGAATGGCTTTAAGTGAACTGACTCGATCACCCCGTTGGCCAGCACCCGGGCGGCGATGTGCTTCAGCTCCGCTTCGTCGACAGGGTCGCAGATGACATACGATCGGCCGGTGCGGACTTCGTTGATGCCGATGCCCATGTCGCGCACGGCCATCTCCGTCGACGCGGCGACGGGGTCCATCACGCCGGCCTTCAAGTGAATCTCGATGCGGCTGCGGCCGGAGTCTGCCGGGGCATCCAGAATCAACTCGGCCTGCTCGACGATCGGATCGGCCAGCAGCTCGCGGGCGATGCGCTGCACGTGATCGCGCGGCGCGTCGGTGTCGATCAGGAAGATGCGCGACGCCTCCACCGCGCCGACGGCGGGTGAGAATTCCCTGATCTGCTGGCGAACGGCTTCCCCGACGGGGTCCATTGCCGCTTCGCCGCCCCGCGCGGCGGCAGTGGTGCGGACATCGATCCGGTAAATCATCGCCGGGATTCTAGCGACGCTGACTTCGCTGGGTAGCTATCCCGGAACGCAGCCGCAGATGAATGGATGAAGCGGAACGCTTCTAGGCTGTGATACTGCTCGCTGGTCCGGCGCAGCGAGTTGTTGATGACGACGATCAACGGCAGCAGCGTCGCAATCGGGTTGAGCTGGTCTTATTAGATTCAGGAAAATGAGGTTCTGCCTACACGATCAGAATCACAGGGCGGCCTGTGTGCCACTGTGTCTCCGTGGCGCACTTCGGTATCTCGAGAAGCGCTAGTTTCTCTCTTCGGCTTGATGCTGCTGACGTAGTTCGCTTTGCCGCCGCCGATTTTCACG
>JACCSI010000198.1 GCA_013813075.1 Acidobacteriota bacterium
ATGCCCTTCAGCGTCGCGTAGCGCAGCTGATTGATGCCGCTTTGAATCGTCAGGAGCGCGGGGAGCGGCATGCCGAGGTATTGAAACCAGCCGCCTTCGAGCTCGCGCTTGACGCGCATCTCGCGACCTGTAATCTCAACCGCCATGATGATCGTCGAGTGCGGGACGCCGAGCCGCGTCGCCAGCACCGGTCCAAACTGGGCGTGCCCCTGGTCGTCGGACTGCAAGCCGGTGAGAATCAGGTCGAATTTCTCTTCCGCCATCGCGGGCGCCAGCGCGGCGGCGGCCGCAAACGCATCGGCGGCACCGAGGGCGGCATCCTCCACGTGAATGGCGCGGTCAGCGCCGCGCGCCAGCGCCTCGCGAATCACTTGCTGCACGCGCGTCGGCCCGGCCGAGCAGACGACCACCTCGCCGCTGTGTTTCTCACGCAGCCGCAAGCTCTCTTCGAGCGCGTAGGCGTCGGGCTCGTTCATTTCATAAGAGACATCCTGCTCGCGAACCCACGTCTTGTCGTCGTTGAGACGTGGCTGCCACTCGCGAGTGGGCACCTGTTTGATGCAGACGGCTATCTTCATGATTCAGTTACGTTGTCCACGGCACGGCATACAGAATTGACGGCTCGTCCTGAGCACGTCCAGCGTCATTCCTCGAATTTTTTGAATAAGAGCGAACCGTTGGTGCCACCGAAGCCGAAGGAATTCGACAGCGCATACTTGATCGACATCTCGCGAGAGCTGCCCGGGACATAGTCGAGGTCGAGCCCTTCGTCTGGTTCCACCAGATTCACGGTCGGTGGGATCCGCTGATTGAAAATCGACAGGACGGTAATGCCCGCCTCGAGGCCCCCGGCGGCGCCGAGCAAGTGCCCGGTCATCGACTTGGTCGACGACACCGCCAGCTTGTAGGCGTGGTCGCCAAACGCGCGCTTGATGGCGACGGTCTCGATCCGATCGTTGTGCGGCGTCGAGGTGCCGTGCGCGTTGATGTAATCGACTTGCTCGGGAGCAATACCGGCGGACTCCAACGCCGCCTGCATGACGCGATAGGCGCCGTCACCGTCTTCTGTTGGCGCGGTGATGTGATACGCGTCGCCCGACATGCCGTACCCGACCATCTCGGCGTAAATCGGGGCGCCACGGCGCCTGGCGAATTCGAGCTCCTCGAGAACGATCACGCCCGCGCCTTCGCCCAACACGAACCCGTCACGGTCCTTGTCGAAGGGCCGGCTGGCGTGCGCCGGATCGGCGTTACGCGTCGACAGGGCGCGCAGGGCGGCAAACCCGCCGACGCCCATCGCACAGATCGCGGCTTCGGACCCGCCCGCGATCATGGCATCGGCGGCACCGCGCCGGATGATCTCCCACGCGTCGCCGATGGCATGGGCCGACGCCGTGCACGCCGTGCACGTCGCCGAGTTCGGACCCTTCGCGCCGAAACGAATCGACACCTGCCCCGCGGCGAGGTTGATGATGGCGCTCGGGATGAAAAACGGCGAAATCTTGCGAGGGCCGCCTTCAAGCAACGCACGATGCTCGCGCTCGATCGTCGTGAAGCCGCCGATGCCCGACGCGATGAACACGCCGACACGCGGAGCCAGTTCGGGCGTGACCTTGAGCGTCGAATCGTCCACGGCAAACTGTGCAGCCGCAATCGCGAACTGAATGAAGATGTCCATCTTCTTCAGTTCCTTTTTCTCGATCCACTGAAGCGGGTCGAAATTCTTGACCTCGCCCGCAAAACGCGTCGAAAACGCCGACGCGTCGAAGCGTGTGATCGGGCCGATGCCACTGACGCCACCGCACAGGGCTTCCCAGTTCACCTGGGTACCAATTCCGACCGGCGACACGAGGCCAATGCCGGTCACGACGACTCGCCTGCTCAAAATACCTCCGTCCGAGTTGCGGGCGCGGACCGCACGCCGTTACTTCTTTTTGGCGTGCGCTTCGATGTACTCGACCGCCTCCTTGACGCGGGTGATCTTCTCCGCATCTTCGTCCGGAATCTCGATTCCGAACTCTTCCTCGAACGCCATCACGAGCTCGACGGTATCGAGCGAGTCGGCGCCGAGGTCGTCGACAAAAGACGCATCGGGCGTAACTTCTTCTTCGTCCACGCCCAACTGCTCCACGATGATGCTCTTGACCTTGTCGGCAACGGCCACTGTGTGCCCTCCAAAATGTAAACCGCAAATAACTACAAAAGTGCTTGCTACCCGGGGTGCGCCTGCGAGGTGCGTCGCATTCCAACCCTACATATACATACCGCCGTTCACGCCGAGAACCTGCCCTGTAATATACGACGCCTCGTCGGAAGCGAGGAAACAGACTGCGGCGGCGACGTCGGCGGGGGACCCGAGCCGACCGAGCGGAATCTGTGATGTCCAGTCTTTTTGAGCGTCCGACGTAAGCGCCCGCGTCATGTCGGTGTCGATCAGCCCAGGCGCGACCACATTGACGGTCACGTGCCGGGAGGCGACTTCGCGTGCCAGCGACTTGCAGAAGCCGATCAGTCCGGCCTTCGACGCGGCGTAGTTGGCCTGCCCGGCGTTCCCGATCTGTCCAACCACCGAGCTTACCGCGACAATCCGCCCGCCACGCGCGCGAATCATCGGCTTAAGCGCGGCCTGGCACAACGTAAATGCCGCGGTGAGATTGGTCGCAATCACATCGTCCCAATCGGCGCGCTTCATGCGCAGCATCAACTGATCGCGTGTAATACCGGCGTTGCTGACGAGCACGTCGATCTTGCCGTGCCGCTCAATCGTGCGGTGGATGAGCGCTTCCAGCGAGGCGGCGTCGGTCATGTCGGCTGAGGCCATTTCCGCCTTGCCACCCGATGCGGCAATCTCGTCGGCAACGGCCTTCGCATTGGCGCCGCGTGCCGCGGCCACGACAAAGGCCCCGCGCCTAGCCAGTTCCTCCGCGATCGCCCGGCCGATCCCACGTGACGCGCCCGTCACGATGGCCACCTTGTTGTCAAAGCTCATGATTTGAAGACCGCCTCAACAGAAGCGAGGTGTTCCGGCGCATCGATGTGTGCGGATTTTGACTCCCGCGATGCCTTCCGGACCAGACCCGTCAAGACCGTGCCCGGCCCCACCTCCACAAACGACGTCGCACCGTCCTGCAGTAAACGCTGCATCACATCGTCCCAGCGCACGGGCGCGGACACTTGCGTGATCAGCGCGTCGATGGCAGATGCGCCATCCGCCTTCGGCTGCGCATCGACATTGGCGACAACAGGCACCCGAGGCGTGGTGACGGTCAGCGCGCGGAGTTGCGGGGCGAGCCGCTCTTCTGCCGGCTTCATCAAGGCGCAGTGGAACGGCGCACTCACTTGCAGTGGTATCGCGCGCCTCGCACCCATGGCTTTCGCCCGCTCGATCGCGCGGCCAACGGCGGCGGCCGCACCCGCGATCACCACCTGGCCGGGGGCGTTGAGGTTGGCGGCGCCTACCACCTCGCCCATCGCGGCTTCGGCGCACGCCTGCTCCACCGACGCCGCGTCGAGGCCGAGAATCGCAGCCATCGCCCCGATGCCGACCGGAACGGCCTCCTGCATGTAGCGGCCACGGTGGCGCACGACGCGCACCGCATCCGCAAACCCGAAGGTGCCGGCCGCGACGTGGGCGGAGTATTCGCCAAGGCTATGACCGGCGACCACGGACGGCTCGAGCCCTCGCGACGACAACACACGATACGCCGCAGTGCTGACAGTCAGAATCGCCGGCTGGGTATTCTCGGTGAGAGTCAACGTCTCCGCCGGCCCATTGAAGATAAGCGTGCTCAACGATTCGCCCAATGCGTCGTCCGCTTCTTCAAAGACCAGGCGGGCTTCACGAAACTGGTCCGCAAGCGCCCTGCCCATCCCGACAGCCTGTGAGCCCTGGCCAGGAAAAAGAAATGCAATCACGGTTTGGTTACCGCCGAATCACTACAGCGTGGCTGGCCGGCTGGCCTTGCGGCCACGGCCGCAATCTCCTGCTCGACGCGGCTGAGGACGTTGCTACCGACGAATCGCGACGCCATGACGACTGCGTTGCGAACGGCTTTGGCAGACGAGCGCCCGTGACCGACGATACAGAGCCCGGCGACGCCCATCAGCGGCGCACCCCCATACTCGGAATAATCCACGCGCTTGCGAAAGCGGCGGAACGCGCGGCGCGAAAGCAAATACCCCATCTGCGACGAGAAGGTACTCTGCAATTCCTCACCGAGCAGGTCTTCAACCATCTCGACCAGTCCCTCACACAACTTCAAGGCGACATTCCCGGTGAACCCATCACAGACGATGACGTCAGCGTGGCCGGCGAAGATGTCGCGAGCTTCGACGTTGCCGATGAAGTGCAACGACGACGCCCTCAGCAGTTGGTGCGCTTCCCGGGTCAGCTCATTGCCTTTGCTGGCCTCTTCGCCAATCGACAACAGGCCCACCCTCGGCTGCTCGAGACCCATCCAGGCGCGCGCGTACACCGAGCCCATGACGCCAAACTGCAACAGGTAAGCCGGCTTACACTCGATTGTGGCCCCGGCGTCGAGCAGCACCGCGGAGCCGTTGCGCGTGGGCACGGACGGGGCCAAGGCCGGGCGATCGACGCCCGGCAACATGCCGAACGCCCCGTGTGCCGCGACGATGGCCGCGCCCGTGTGTCCGGCGCTGACCAGCGCGGCGGCCTCGCCGGTTGCAACCAGTTCAGCCGCGACCCGGATCGACGCGCGTGGTTTCCGACGCAGCGCCTGCGCCGGCGCCTCCGCCATCTCGATGACGTCCGGCGCTTCAATCACCCGGATGTCGAGCGTGCCGAGGTCCTGATGTCGCGCCAGTTCGGCACGCACGGCGGCGGTGCGACCGACAAGGTCGACGCCGATACTGAGGTGGCGCGCTGCCGCCAGTGCGCCGTCAACGATCCGGGCCGGCGCATGGTCGCCGCCCATCGCGTCTACTGCTATGCGCATGTGTCAGTGGTACGGCGTCAGTTGGTCGGGGTCAGTTGGTCCGTGTCAGTGATCGGGCGTCAGGGCTTGGCGTCGGGAGCCTGGCGTCTGGGCGACGAGCGCTGAGGCCAGACGGTTGACGCCTGACGCATGCTATTCGTCGTCGACCGCGCGAACTTGGCGATCCTTGTAGAAGCCGCAGTACTTGCACACCACGTGCGAAGCCTTGGGCTCGCCGCATTGCGGGCAGTTGCCGGCCGAGGCCGCGACCAGCTTGTCGTGGGTGCGGCGCTTACGGCCGCGAGTCTTGGAATGGCGTCGTTTTGGGTTAGGCATTGTCGTTGTCCCGGGTCATCAGCGCTTTCAAGCCCGCCAGCCGGGGATCTTCCCAGCGGACCTGGCAGTCGCACGTCGCGTCGTTCAAGTTGGTGCCACAGTTGGGGCACAGCCCTCTGCAGTCTTCACGGCACAGCGGTTTCATCGGCAGCGCCAAATAGAATTGCTCTTCCATCAGCTGCGAGAGATCAATTTGTTCGTCGCGGTAAAAAGCATCAGACAGATCGTCGGCTTCGATCTTCTTTTCTTCGTCGCCGGTGCTCTCCGACTGCGGCAGATACCGGATCTCAAAGCTCGAATCAACGGCCAGCTGAAAGGGCTCGAGGCATCGGCTACAGGGCATCTCGAGGGCCGTCAGGACTCGGCCGACGAGACGGAACCGCTCCTTGTCCTTGTAGACCTTAAAGCGGAGATCGACCGGATCCGCGACGCGGAACTCACTGGTACGCCCGTGGAACGCTTCGGCATCGTAGCGGCGGGAGACATCCGTCTCGGGCTGCCGGAATTGGGTGAGATCCAGGTTCATGATCGGCTGACGTCCGCGCCTCTTGGCGCAAGAGGGAACTGCCTATTATACCTCTGGTCGGGCGCCTAGCCCACCCCACTGATTTCTACCCACGGTTTGGGGATGAACAGCTGCTCGTACAGGCTGACGGCGTAACGGTCAGTCATGCCTGCGACGAAGTCCTGGGCGGCGATATCGAGGCCCTCGCCCTCGACCGTTCTGGTATCCAGGTAGTCGCGAGGCCGCTGCCGAACCTTGTCCCAGAGGCCCCCGAGAATGCCTTCGGCCTTGGCAAACTCCGCCGTCGCGACCTCATTTTCGTAAACCGATGCAAACAGAAATGTGCGAAGGGCAAGCGTCGCCGCGAGAATTTCGTCGGTCATCCGGACTTCGGTGAGTCCTCCCGCCAGCGTTTCGTGGACCACATCGCTGACCATCGTCCCGATCCGCTTCGACGACGTCCGCCCGAGCGTTTTTCCCAAGCCGTCGGGCAGCTGCTCCGGGCGCAGCACGCCTGCCCGTACCGCATCGTCGAAGTCGTGATTGACGTATGCAATGATGTCCGCGACACGAGCGACCTGGCCTTCGATGGTCGACGCGCGGTGTTCGGCCGGCGCGCCGACCGGCAAGCCGTCTTTCCCCTTGGAGTGACGGGCGATACCGTCACGCACCTCCCACGTGAGATTGAGGCCGTGTCGGTCGTTTTCGAGGACGTCGACAATCCGCAGGCTCTGCTCGTAGTGATTGAACCCGCCCGGCACCAGGGCGCTCAGCACGCGTTCACCCGCGTGACCGAACGGCGTGTGGCCGAGATCGTGGCCCAACGCAATGGCCTCCGTGAGCTCTTCGTGCAGCCGCAACACCTTGGCGATGGTCCGGGCAATTTGAGCGACTTCGAGTGTGTGTGTGAGCCGCGTGCGGTAGTGATCCCCGGCTGGCGAAAAGAACACCTGCGTTTTGTGCTTCAAGCGCCTGAAAGCCTTGGTGTGGATGACGCGGTCACGGTCGCGCTGAAACGACGGCCGGATCGGATCTTCCGGCTCGGGCCGTAAACGGCCCTTGCTGTCGGCACTCTTCGACGCCGCGGTTGCCAGAATCTCGTGTTCGCGACGTTCCAGCTCTTCGCGGATAGTCATGGGGCGCTTCGAATTATCTCAAAGTTGCGGTTCACCCGCCGGACGCGGCGAGCGACGGCGCGGGGTTGTTCAGCGTCGTCACCAGCACCGCCAGGGCTGCAGAGAACGATTGGAC
>JACCSI010000214.1 GCA_013813075.1 Acidobacteriota bacterium
GCTTCAGGGCAAGCACAAGGCCACCTACACGCCGTTTCTGGACACGGGCGATCACGTGGTCATCGTCAATGCGGCGACGGTCAAGCTCACGGGGCGTAAAGAAGATCAAAAGATGTATCGCCATCACAGCGGGTACCCTGGCGGGCTGCGTGAAGAGCGGGCTCGTGTGGTTCGCGTCCGCAAGCCCGAACGTCTTCTCGAAGAAGGCGTGCGCGGCATGCTGCCGAAGACCAAGCTCGGCGATGCCATGTTCCGCAAGTTGAAGGTGTATGCCGGCAGCGATCATCCGCATGCCGCGCAGCAACCCTCCGTCTACCCCTCCGTCTACGAGGTCGCATAACATTGGCTGCTACTCAGTACTACGCTACCGGGCGCCGCAAGGAATCGACGGCGCGCGTTTTTCTTCGTCCAGGCACCGGCACCATCACCGTTAACCATCGCGAGTTCGTCAACTACTTCCCTGCGGAAGCGTTGCGGGTCGCGCTCGTACAGCCGCTGGTGCTCACCGAGACGGCGGACAAGTTCGACGTGCTGTGCACGGTCGCGGGCGGCGGCATTACGGGGCAGGCCGGCGCCATCCGCCTCGGCATCGCCCGCGCGCTCTGCGAAATCAGTGCGGACAACCGTCCCCGGTTGAAAAAAGAAGGGCTGCTCACGCGCGATGCTCGCGCGAAGGAGCGCAAGAAATACGGTATGGCCGGAGCCCGGAAGCGATTCCAATTCAGTAAACGTTAGTCTTACGGAGGTTGCTTGACCCCGCTCGCGATGAAAGACCTGCTCGAAGCAGGCGTCCACTTCGGCCACCAGACAAAACGCTGGAATCCCAAGATGAAGCCATTCATCTTCGGCGAGCGTTCCGGCATTTACATCATTGACTTGGGTAAAACCGTCAAGCTGTTCAAGGACGCGGAAGACTTCGTCCGACAGCTGGCTGCCGAGGGCAAGACCGTGCTCTTCGTGGGCACCAAGCGTCAGGCACAGGACGTCATTGCTGAAGAAGCGTCACGGTCCGGCATGTATTACGTCAATGAGCGGTGGCTGGGCGGTCTGCTGACCAACTTCACCACCATTCAACGCAGCATCGCCCGTCTGCGCGACCTCGAAGCCATGGCGACCGACGGTCGCTACGAGATCATGCCGAAGAAAGAGATTGCGAAGGCTGAAAAGGAGAAGCGCAAGCTTCAGAAGAACCTTGAAGGCATTCGCAACATGGCCCGTCTTCCCGATGCCCTCTTTATCGTCGATACGCGCAAGGAAAAGATCGCCGTCGACGAGGCTCGCAAGCTGAAGATTCCGGTCGTCGGTGTCGTCGATACCAACTGCGATCCGGACGAAGTCGACTTTGCCATTCCGGGCAACGACGATGCGCTGCGCTCGATCAAGTTGTTTGCTGCGCGCATTGCCGACGCGATCATGGATGGCCGTGGCGAACGCGAGTCGGTGAGGGCTGACCAGGCGAGTGCCGAGGCCGAAGCCGCGGCGGCCGACAAGGCCGCTCGCACCGTGCGGCCGCCCGATGTGCGCAAGCCGCAGCGGCCGACCGAGGCTCCCGTCCCCCAGGCGTAATCGACGCCGGCTCAAATCATTCGAGCGCCGGCTGGGCAGTCTCAGCCGGCGCGCTGTGCGTACAGCCGTCGAGGTCGCCCGAGGGGCACCGGCGGCGCGACACGAACAGTCGTCCCACAGATCAATTTTCGAAGCGGAGCAACTGAGATGGCCATTACAGCGGAGCAAGTGAAGCAACTGCGCGACAAGACCGGCGCGGGGATAATGGATTGCAAGGCGGCCCTGACCGAAGCCGGCGGCGATCTCGAGAAGGCGATCGACATTCTTCGCAAAAAGGGGCTGGCGTCAGCCGCCAAGCGGGCCGGCCGCACGGCCAAAGACGGGGTCATCGGCCACTACATCCACATGGGCGGCAAGGTGGGCGTCCTCGTCGAAGTCAATTGTGAAACCGACTTCGTCGCCCGCACCGACGACTTCCAACTCCTCGCGAAGGAATTGGCGATTCATGTCGCGGCCGCGTCCCCGCTCTACGTCAAGCGCGACGACATTCCGGCCGAGGTCATCGACAAGGAAAAGGAAATCTACCGCGCGCAATTCGCGGGACAGAACAAGCCCGCGAGCGTGATCGACAAGATTGCCGAAGGCAAGCTCGAGAGCTTTTATGCGCAGGTGTGCCTCATGGACCAGCCGTCGGTACGGGATCCGAACGTGAGCATCACGCAAATGGTGGCCGCCGCCGCGGCGAAAACCGGCGAGAACGTCACGGTGTCCCGCTTCGTGCGGTTCAAGCTTGGTGAGCTCGTCGAGTAACGACGGTTACTCTGCAGGCTTGGCGCAAAGTGCCGGTGCTGGACACGCAGTGCCTGGTGCGTGGAAGAGTACGCACCTAGCACTCGGCACTCGCTATAATCACCTCCGTGTCCCCGCCTGATTCTTCGGAGCCTTCCTATCGCCGAATCCTGTTGAAACTTTCCGGGGAAGCGCTGATGGGCGAGCAGTCGCACGGCGTCGATCCCGCGGTCGCCACGCGCATCGCCGAAGATATTTTGGAAATTCAACGCCTCGGTGTGCAGACATCGATTGTCATCGGCGGCGGTAATATTTTTCGCGGGCTCGCCGCAAGCGCGCGGGGGATGGACCGTTCCACGGCCGACTACATGGGCATGCTGGCGACGGTCATCAACGCTCTGGCGCTGCAGGACGCGCTCGAACAACAGGATGTCGTGACGCGCGTCGTCACGGCGATTGAGATGAGGGCGGAGGCCGAGCCG
>JACCSI010000216.1 GCA_013813075.1 Acidobacteriota bacterium
GAACATACCAGTCGCACGAAACGTCGTGGCGGAAGCGGAGCGAGAAGCCCTGCGCCGCGAGCACGGCGTTCGTCTCGTCACGCCCGCCGAAGAGGGAGTTGCCGCCGAACAGCTGCCTGCGGGTGTCTTCGGCTTCACCCATTCCCCGGCGCTCGCGTCGCCCTTGTTCTGTGCTCCGTGCTATCGCAACTTCGAGATTCACCGCCTCGAGACGGCCGCGTGCGTCATCGGTTTTGTGAGCGCCTCCGACGCCGCCAACCTCGCGCATGCGAAGAACGACACCGTAGCGGTGTGGCTCTACCCGGATGCAGAGGGCGAGGCGACGGTGATGGTGTCGGTTTCTTACGATCGCATCGTCCATCACCGGCAGTACTCGGTACGAAACGCGGAGGCTATCAACCTGCAGATTCGTCCGACGCAGGTCATCCTGGCGTAGCGACGCGCAAGGCGTCCCGTGCGATACCGCGAAAGCCTCGGCTTGGTGCCGACATTCGCAGGTGAGAACAAGGTTCGGGGGCCGTGGTCCGAGTAATCTATCCTGCGAGAGATTGCGAGGACCCATGAGCCGACAGAACAAGGTCAACCCAGCCCACTACACGCTTGCCGGTCGATTGTCGCCCGACGACCTGGCACGAGAGCGTCGGAAGCAAAGCGAGTCGAACCTCGGACGCGGCCGCGCGAGTGCCCGCAAGGCGACGCCACCGTGGCATGGCGATGGTCAGGACGACTCCGCCCATCGCGGCCATGTCAACGAGGACGATCGCTCGTCGGATGGCAATGAGCAGCACGACGCCGACCAGCGCGAGACGGACCGGAGCACCGGTGAGATGCAAGCGGGCGCCGGTGAGACTGCCGCGCAGCAGCCACAGCGCACGCCGCAGCCTGCTGCCACGGGTAAGCAGAGCGCGTCGAAATCGGCAAGATCTACCGCGCAGATGAATCGTCCAGAGCGAGCGCCAGGGAAAAAGATCGAGATAAAGACCGAGCGTCGGACGCCAGAGACGCGCACGCCGGAGACGCGGACCGGCGCCGGCAGCCGCGCTCGGTCGTCGGCGGCCAGCCAAAAAACCGCGTCGCGCGGCACGCAGGGCAGGACGCCGGCACAGGGTCCGCGCCAGGCCGCAGGAAGCAGCGGTACGAAGGCTGCGCGTGAGACGAGCAGCACCAAAAAAGGCAGCGCGAAAAAGAGCAGCGCGAAAAAGAGCACCGCCAAAAAAGGTAGCGCCAAAAAAAGCCTACGGGGCAGCGCAAAAAGCGGCGGCGTCGGAGACCGTAGCGCGAAGAACAGCCTCGCCAAGAAGAGCGGCGGCACCACGGGCGCACGTACGCGCCGCTAAGTGCTAACGTTCCGGCCCATGACTGACACCGTTGGCTTTATCGGCCTCGGCGTCATGGGCCGGCCCATGGCGCGCAATCTCCTCCGTCACGGGTTCCGCCTGATCGTGCACAGCCGGAGCCGCGGACCGGTCGACGAGGTGGTCGCGGCCGGTGCGACGTCTGCGCAGTCTCCTGCGGACATCGCGCGCCTCTCGACCCGCATCATCACCATGCTGCCGGACGGCCCTGACGTCGAGCGTGTGCTCGCAGGGCCGGACGGGGTGCTTGCGTCTCTTCAACCGGGTTCGGTCGTCATCGACATGAGCACCATTGCACCCGCCACGGCACGGCGCCTCGCTGCCCAAGTGCAGGCTCGCGGTGCGTCGATGCTGGACGCGCCGGTCAGCGGCGGCGAAATCGGAGCGATCGACGGCACGTTATCGATCATGGTCGGCGGTGATGGGTCGGCGCTCGATACGGTGCGGCCGATTCTCGCCGCAATGGGGAACGCCGAGCGCATCATTCACATCGGCGAGTCCGGCGCCGGCCAAATCTGCAAGGCCTGCAATCAACTGGTGATCGGCGGCACGCTCGCGGCCGTGGGGGAAGCGTTCGCGCTGGCGCGAAAGTCGGGGGTTGATCCGTCCAAGGTACGGGCGGCGTTGATGGGTGGCTTCGCTGCCAGTCGCGTCCTGGAAGTTCACGGCGAGCGCTTGCTGCAAAACAATTTCAAACCAGGATTTCCGGCACGCCTGTATCGCAAGGATCTCAAGATCGTGATGGACGCGCTCAGCGACGCCCAGGCCCCCGCACCGGTCACCGCCGTTGTGCAGCAACTGCTGACGGCGCTGATTGCTGACGGCAAGGAAGCGCTCGACTACTCAGCGCTCGGGACGGTGATCGCCGATCTCGCGCGCGCCGAGTAGCGCCAGCAGCTGTTCCATGTCCGCGGGCACCGGCGCGCTGACGTCAACGCGGGTGCCGGTCATCGGGTGGTCAAAGGCCAGCCGCCACGCGTGCAGCGCTTGACGAGTAATGCCGGGCATCATCCTTCCGTACGTCGCGTCGCCCAGAATCGGCCATCCTCTGGCGGCGAGATGCACACGAATCTGATGCATGCGGCCCGTCACCAGCCGGTAACGCACGAGAGTCGCCTGGTTGCCGGGGCCGGTCGCCACCGTACGGATGCGCTCGAATTTTGTGACCGCATTGATGCCGCCGCGGTCGCGCACGGTGACCCGGCGACGGTCCCACGGGTCGCGATCCAGCGCCAGATCGATCGTCCCTCGCGCCGGCGGTTTGCCGGCCACGACCGCCAGGTAGTCTTTTTCGATGGCATTGTCGTTGGACAGCCGCTGTAGCGCGGTATGTAGCGGTTTGTGTTTCGCGACGAGGACCAGACCGGAGGTGCCTTTATCGAGACGGCTGACCAGCGCCGGCGACCACGCCCCGGCTGCGTGCCCCAGCAACGCGTTGAGGAGCGTGCCTGACCGATTCCGGAAGGCCGGGTGCGAGACCTGACCGGCCGGCTTGTTGACGACCAGCAGGTGACCGTCTTCGTACATGACATGGAGCGGCAACGCCTCGGCGGCCGGCGGCGTCCGAGGACGTCGCTCGGGCAGCTCGATACCAATCGTGTCTTCAGCCGCGACCCGCGCCGACGCGCGCAAGACCGGGCGGCCGTTCAGGTGCACCGCCCCCTGATCGATCAGCCGCTGCAGGCGAGTACGCGTGACACCGGGCAGATGCGACAGATGTCGCAGCAGCACCAGGTCGATGCGTACACCGACGTCACCGCGATCGACTTGCACATCATGCGAGGACAAGGGAGGCGTTCCGAGTTGCGTACGCGAGCTCTGTCGCGGTTGGCCCCTCAGTGGGCTGCAGGAATCAGTTCGGCCGGTGCGACAGCAGCTCGATGTCGAATACGAGCATCCCGCTGGGCCCCCCGGCTTTGCCCTGGTAGGCCAGTCGCTGCGGGATCCAGAAGCGAGTTTTCTCGCCCTCGACCATCAACTGCACGCCTTCGGTCCATCCGGCGATGACCTGGTCGAGGCCAAACGTCGCGGGGGCGCCGCGCGTGACCGAGCTGTCGAACATCTTGCCGTCGGTGGTCCAGCCCGTGTAATGCACAGTGACGCGGCTGCCGCGTTCCGGATGCGACGAGCCTTTGCCGGCACGCAGCACCTTGTAGGCGATGCCCGACGAGGTGCGACGAGCGTCGGTCGGCGGCTCGGCAACGTCAGCGGGCGCGATCGAGGGATTCGGCGAAATCTCAACCAGTTCGATCTCGAAGACCAGCATGCCCGCCGGACGCCCGGGTTGGCCGCGGTAGGCAAGGTCCTGTGGTATCCACAAGCGCCGCTTCTCGCCAATCGACATCATTTGCAGGCCTTCGCCAAAGCCCTTGATGACACCGCCCACGGAAAACGTGCTGGGGTTACCGCGTGCGTACGAGCTGTCGAACATCTTGCCGTCGGTCGTCCAGCCCGTGTAGTGCACGGTGACCATGTCCTGACTGCCGGGACGCGTCGCGCTGGTCCCTTTCTGCAGCACCTTTGAGGCAAGACCAGATGCGGTCTTTTCCGCATCTGCGGGCGCCGCGGCAACATCGGCAGGTGGCGGAATGGGCTCTTTCGC
>JACCSI010000247.1 GCA_013813075.1 Acidobacteriota bacterium
GTCCTGCAGCAGCAGAACCGCACCTTCGCCTCGGTCGTGATGACGAACCTCGAAGCGGTGCTGGCGAAGAACCTGTCGAATAACTGGCAAGGCTCGCTGAGCCAGACGCGGCAATGGCAGTATGCGAGCGGCACGTGGGGTCCGACCGATCCGGCGCGATTCATACAGCCCGACGCCTTCCCGACCAATCGAGAGCTGGCCTCCTATCTCTTCGGCAACGGCGACACCAACTCGTTGAGCGGGGGCGGTCGCGAGGCGGGCGTCGCGTATCGGCCCTATTCGGTGCGAATGGCTGGCCAATATCTCGCGCCATACGGAATTAAGGTCGGCGCCAGTTACGGGATTCAGTCCGGCGGCTGGGTGGGCAACATCGTCACACGACTCCCTGCGGCCGATCCGGCGTTTGGCCCGACAACGGTGCGATTGGCAGATGGGACCACGCAGCCCAACCCGCTGGCGACGACCATTCGGTTCGCGTATCCGACGCGCGGCGAGGGTCAACCACGTAACGAGGACGAACGCTACCTGCAACTGCAACTGGGCAAGGAATTCGAGTTCGGCCGCCAGCGCGTTGAAGTGTCGATGGGAATTTTCAATGTCTTCAACGGCGGCGCACAGCAGCAGTGGCTGACAGGTGCGAACCAGATGTACTCCGCGAACTACCTGGCGACGTTCAATCGCACGTCACCTCGACAACTGCAGATGTCGCTGTATTACCGCTTCTAGTTTTGCCGGATTCGAGATTCTTGGCCACATCGCCGAGAAGAGGGCGCGGGGCTGGCAAACTGGGGGGGTCCACGCGGACGCCGTTTTATCGGGGAGCGACGGTGTCGAGCGCCTGGAGTCCGCGTTGCGCAAGTAATCTGATCTGCGATGGCACGTCGTTCCCCGCGATCAGGCGCTGGTACTCTACCCGCGCTTGAGGGTGGCGACCGAGCCGCGTGAGCACATCGGCAAGATAAATCCGTGCGGCGTGGTGCCGCGGTTGGAGGTCGAGACCGCGCGCCAGCTGCGCCGCCGCCCGATCGAGTTGCCCACGCTCCGCGGACAGCGCCCCGCGCCCGATGTGGGCATCCGCGTTCTGGGGTTCGAGTTCCAGCAATCTCTGATACTCGGCGTCTGCTTCGTCGAACCGTTTCGCGTCGCTGAGCGTCCGCGCCAGCGCCAGACGAAAGGCCGCCCTCCCGGGCGCCGCCTCAAACGGCCAGGCGCAATTCACGAATCGCTTCGTCGAACTGACCCCGTTCCGCGAGATTGCCGCTGCGTAGCAGCCGTGCCTCGGCGTGTTGCCCATCGATTGCCACCGCCGCGTCAGCTTCGGCCAACGCGCGATCTCGATCGCCGAGACGGGAGTGACAGATGGCCATCCAGTGATGGCCGTCGGCACTGTTCGGCACGAGGGCCACATAGGCGTCGAAGGCTGTGATTGCCTCTCGCCACTGACCCTGAGCCATGTAGGCCCGGCCGACGATTTGCGTCGCAAAAGCGTTCCTGGGATCGTTTTCGAGAACCGCGCGCGCGATCGAAGCCGCTTCGGCGTCCCTCCCCGCTTCGAGATTCGCGTTTGCGCGCCGCAGTTGATTGAAGAGCCGGATCATCGCCTTTGGATCGGCCTTCGGGGTTGCGACGGTGTCGGCCCGGTCCACGGCTTCAGCGCGCCGATTCGGCGCGCCGATGTAGCCAAGCGAGGCGAGCCGCTGGGCTGCATCCCGATCTATCTGCTCCGGCAGGGGGAGTCCTGGAGTCTTTCGCGCCATCGTCTCGAGACCGAAGCGGAGCGCGGCAACGCGGTCCGGTTCACGATCAGCCAAATTCGACAGCTCGTCCGGGTCGGACAACAGATCGTACAGTTCCGGCGCTGGAGCATCGATGAACTTCCAGCGGTCATCCTGAAGCGCGCGCAGAGAAGCCCAATTCATGTAAAGAAGAGGAACGTAGGTCTCACTGTAGGCGCCATTCGCCGTCGCCGTCCCGGCGCGAAGCAGTGGCGAGAGACTCTGGCCAGCCACGTCAGCGAGCGCTGGCGCGCCCGCGAGGTCCAGGAGGGTCGGCGCCACATCGATACCTCGAACGAGGTTGGTAAGCCGCCGGCCCGTAGGCAGTCCCGCACCGGAGAGAATCAGCGGCACCCGGACCGCCGCCTCGTAAAGAAACATGGCGTGCGTGTCCTCGCCATGTTCGCCGAGGCTCTCTCCGTGATCGCCGACAACGGCGATGGTGGTGACGCGCGGAGGCCCAGCGCGTCAAGTCGAGTCAAGACCGACCCGACCACCGAATCCGTGAAGGCGATCTCGCCGTCGTAGGGTCGGTCGGGAAACGCATCGCGAAACGGCGGCGGTGGATCGTAGGGGTCGTGTGGATCGAATAAATGCAGCCACAGGAAAAATGGCAGCCGCGGCTCCGCTGCGGATGCGTACTGTGACAGCCAGTCACCAGCGGCTTGGGCCGTCCGATCGCCTCGCCGCTCGACGTATGCCTCGCCGACCTGGCCGCGCCGTTCGAGCCGATCGTCATAGTGGTCGAACCCCCGTGCGAGCCCGAACCGGCGATCGAGGACGAACGCGCTGACAAATGCGGACGTTCGATATCCCTGCGCCTTGAGCGCGGTTGCCAGCGTCGGCACCGTCTCCGACAGCGCGGCGCCGCCGTTGTTGCGAATACCGTGCGTGAACGGATACTGACCTGAGAACATGCTGACGTGAGACGGCAGCGTGATCGGTGCAACAGCGATGGCCCGCTCGAAGACGACGCCGTCAGCGGCGAGTCGATCCAGATGCGGCGTCCGACCCAGGCGGTATCCGTAGGCGCCCAGGCGATCGGCGCGAGTGGTGTCGAGGGTGACGAGCAGGATGTTGGGCGCGTGTGGCGGGCGGATGGGCCCACGGCGCAACCAGACGGTCCCGATAGCGGCCCCGACCACCAGGGCAGCCACGACGAGGCCAACGCGCCGGCCTGTGGTCATAGACCCGGGAGTCTGAAGGACTTCGCTGGCGAGCGCAAGGCGATCCCGGCAGTTTGGAGCCCGACTCGAGAGCTCGAACCGTCGTCAGCGGCATCCGGGCTGCCAGAAGTTAAGACGTTTCCAACGCCCGGGCGCGATTACACTTAAGTACAATTCACGGGCTCCCAACCCGGATCCTCGCCTCTGGACGGCCGGAAGTCGTACTATGTCGCAGCCATGATTCGTCGTTTCCGCATCCGGGCTCAATCACTGCTTCAGCGCCTCGGGCGTATGACGCCGATACGGCTGGTGTCCTCGGCAAAGCTGCCTACCGAGTACGGCGACTTCACGATTCACGCGTTCGAGCACTCGCTTGGTGTCGAAACCCACGTCGCGCTGGTCCGCGGCGACGTCGGCACCGGTGAGAACGTGCTGACTCGCGTCCACTCGTCCTGCGTCACCGGGGACATCTTCCATTCCGCCCGCTGCGATTGCGGCCCGCAATTGCAAACGGCGATGCGGCAAATTGCGGATGAAGGCCGGGGTGTCGTGCTCTACCTCGACCAGGAAGGGCGCGGCATCGGACTCGCCAACAAGATCCGCGCCTATGCGTTGCAGGACGAGGGCTGCGACACCGTCGAGGCCAACGAGCGGCTCGGGTTTGCCGCCGATTTGCGCGACTACCGGTCAGCTGTTCGGATGCTTCACCTCCTCGGCGTCCGTTCGGTACGGCTGCTCAGCAACAACCCGCGCAAACTGGCTGGCGTCTGCGCTGACGGCGTGTCGGTCAGCGAGCGCGTGCCGATCGAGATTCTGGCCACGGCCACGACAGAGCGCTACCTGAGGACCAAAAAGGCGAAGCTCGGGCACGTGCTGTCTTCGGTGTAAATCCGACTGGCGTGAAAGTTCCGAAGCGGCGACTCCCTGCGGGCTGGCTCGCGTGGCCGATCGTCGTCCTTGCTCTGATCCTCCTTAACGCATCGCTGACGTTCGGGAACGTCTGGCCGACAGCAAAGATCCGCTGGCATAGCGCCGTGTCGATTGAGCTGGCTGGGTGCGTGCTCCTCCTGGCGGTGTTGCGGCGGTCTTCGTCATCACTGGTCCGTCGCGCCGTCCCGGCCCTCTGGCTGGTGCTGGTCGTCGGCCACTACCT
>JACCSI010000249.1 GCA_013813075.1 Acidobacteriota bacterium
CGACAGCGATGCAGAATGGAGGCCATACGCCCAAACTCTGCCGCACCGTTTGCGTGAGTAGGTCCTGATCCGTCGCGGAATTGAATGAGAGGAAAACTCGCCTGCTACACCAAGTTTCTGCCGTCAGCGAAATCACTGTTCACGATACGTCCGCGGAAAGCGGGGGGCGCGGAAGCGTCGTCCGGCGGAGAGAGTCGACGTGACAGCGACTCATTGCATGCGCCGGGCGTGGGCGGTCATTTTGATGCCGTGTTTGGCGCGCAAGGTAATGAGTGGTTGCGGCACCACGGGGTGATTCGGCACCAGGCGCAGACGCCAGCGTTGTGCGGCGGATGCGAGGACCAGCAGGAGCTCCATCCACGCGAAGTGCTCGCCAATGCACTGTCGCGCGCCGCCGCCAAAGGGGAAATATGCGAACTTCGGCAGCGCGGCCTTGAACTCGGGTGTCCAGCGCTCGGGGCTGAAGCACAACGGCTCCGCGAAAAAGCGAGCGTCGCGCTGCACCACGAACGGGCTCATGAACAGTATCGAGCGCGCCGGCACGTTGTACTCCCCTATCGTGCAGTCGGCGATGGCGCGGCGGCCAACGACCCACGCCGGCGGGTAGAGGCGCATCGACTCGGTGATGACCCGCTCGGTGTATGGCAGGTTCGGCACGTCCGCCATGACGGCAACGCGTCCGCCGATGACGCGATCAAGCTCCTCGTGCAGCCGGGCTTCGGCTTCCCGGTTCTGGCTCAGGAGATACCACGTCCATGAGAGGGCGTTGGCGGTCGTCTCGTGTCCGGCCAGCAGTAACGTCATCGCTTCGTCGCGTATTTGCTCGTCGGATAGTCCCCCGGTCCCTTCTTCGTCCTGCGCCGCAACCAGCGTCGATAACAGATCGCCGTGATCGCGGCCACTGGCGCGCCGGTCGGCGATCATCGTGTAGATCAACCGGTCAAGCCGGCGGCGCGCCGCTTGCGCACGGCGCAGTTTGGGAATCGGCAGTTTCTCCAGAAAGTCCGCGCCGGGCAACAGGTTCAGCCAGAAGCTCTCCAGTACGTCCGTGACGGCACCACCGACTTCGTCGGCGTCCGACTCGACATCGGTGTCGAAGAGCGTCTTGCCGACAATGGCGAGTGTGACGCGCATCATCTCTTTCGACACGTCGAACGCGGCGCCATCCTGCCAGCGCTGGCGCATGCGCGCGGCGTTGTCACTCATCACCTGTGCGTAGCCGGCAATGCGATCGCGATGAAAGGCCGGCTGCAGCAGCCGCCGCTGCCGGAGATGCACCGGGGCTTCGCTCGTCAGCAGGCCTTCACCGAGCAGTTTCTTCGCGCGCTCGAGCCCGCGGCTCTTGGTGAAATTGTTCTGGTGCGTAACCAGGACGTCGCGAATCAATTGCGGATGGTTGAGGAGGTAGCAATGCTCGCCACCCAGCTTGAAAAAGGTGACGTCGCCGTAGTCGCGCGCGAAGCGCGAGAACAGCCAGAGCGGGTTGCGCCCCGGCCCGACCAGTGCGCCGAGCACGGGCAGCCGCGGTCCTTTCGGCATCCCGACCATCGTCATACGGCGACCGCCTCCTTGTGCATCATGTGCAAGAAACCGCCGAGACGTTCGCCAGACGACGCCTGCTCGACGGCGAGAGAGTAACAGGTGAGGCGACGAGACACCTACAGGGCCCTGAGACGATCGACGAGCCGCTGCGCGTGAGCCACGCCGGCGTCGGTAATGGTGACGGACTTACGCTGGGGGGCCGCATCGACCAGTCCCGCCTCCTGCAACGAGTCAAGCACCTCGGTGCGCACGGTCTTCCACGCCTCGCGCGTGCCATGACGGGTCGGGCGCGAGCCGAGCATCAGCACCACCAGCGTCAGGTTCGCCAGCAACTGCTGGTCGATTGTGGCGCGTGGGCCGGCGGGAAACGCCGCGGTCGCGCGTGGGCGCATGGCCTCGGCCAGACGCCGGTTCACTCCTTGAACTGAGAATGACGCCCCGTCGCGCGTGTCCTGCTGCGGGCCGGCGTTTTCGCCAGCCATGCAGGAGACGCCATCCGCTGGCTGGTCTGGCGCCGGATTCTCGACGGTAATGCGCACTCGCCAGTCCTGGACGAAATTGTAGATGTAGGTGTTGCCATCGCCGCTCTTGGCAAGCGCTTCGGCAACGGTAAGCTCGCGATCTTCACCCGTCCACGCACCCACGTCAGTTTGCCCCTCGTCGTCGTCCTCAGTCTCTTCGGGGCGGGGACCGAACTCCGCGTCGCCGATTTCGAACACGTGAGGATGAAAGTCGTCCCACCCCATCGCTGACTGGACCGCGTGATGCAGATCATCGAGACGCAGGTCGGACGGGACGCGAAGGACGCGCCACACAGACGGAGTGACGTCCGCGAGTTGGAGTCGGAGATCAATGGCGCGACCCACGTCGACGCCGCTTAGCCTGCTGACGCGGGAACTCCGCGCAACTGCGCGAGCTCGCGGTTGATGGCAGACCGATCGAAACGTTCGGGGTCAAAGCCTGGTCCAAGCGACTCGAGCACATCGCGACTCAACTTCGGGCCGCGACCCAGGGTGCCGGCCAGGATGGCGCTGTAGGCCAATGGTCCGACGGTGCCGTCACGCGGCCCTGCGAGGTAGCCATCCAGACAGATGATCGGGTGCCGCGAACCGGGCCGCCACATCCCTCGCGCCCGTGTGATGCGCAGGCGCCAGGCCAGTTGTTCGTCATACACGTAGGTGAGACGCGAATGGGCGGCCGCAAGCGCTTCGACAATCGTCAGGTTCTCGTCCGGAGGCATCGCGCTGCCGTCAGCGAAGGAATGGGGGTGCCGATCGCCCCAGCCCATCACCGTCTGCAGCACCCGGTGTAACTCCCGCAGCCGCAGGTCCCCCGGGACGCGCACCACCCGCCAAATCAGCGGTTCCACGTTCTGCAGCTCGAGACGAAGCACGACGAACACGGCCTCGGACATCTACCGGGCACGATACCACCCTTAACTTTGGACCAGACGGATAGGGTCGAAATAAAGGCGTATAGTAGATGTGAAGCTCGTCCCAGACCCGCGCTGGGACCATTTGCAATCGCGTCTTTCCATGAGGCGGTACGAGACATCAACGAATCTGACAGCCTTCACCCGGTCCTGGCCCGGGCACAGCAGTCGGGGGCCCCGCGGGGGACGATGGGTTCCCGTGTACGGCCGCTCAACCTTCTGCTCATTGAAGACGACGAAGACGACGCCCTGCTGATCACGCGTGCCCTGACGCAGGCGGGCTACGCGGTGAACGCCTGGCGGGTCGATACGGCGCAAGCGCTGAAGGCTGCGCTGCAGGTCAGCACCTGGGACATCGCCATCGCCGATTACAGGATGCCGTCGTTCACCGGCACCAAAGCGCTATCGATCATCCAGGAGCACGGACTCGACCTGCCGTTCATCTTCGTATCCGGAACGATTGGCGAGGACATCGCCGTTGCGGCGATGAAGACTGGCGCCCACGACTACATCATGAAGGGCAGCCTGGCGCGTCTCGCGCCTGCCGTGGACCGCGAGCTGCGCGAAGCCACGGTGCGCCGCGAGCGCATCAAGGCAGAAAAGCGCGTCGCCCACCTCGCCTATCACGATCAGCTCACCGATCTGCCGAACCGGACGCTGTTGCACGACCGCCTCAAGCAGGCCATCCTGACGTCAAAGCGGGAAACCAAGTCGCTCTCAGTGCTGGTGTTGGATCTCGACGGCTTCAAAGAGATCAATGATGCGCTCGGTCACGACGCCGGCGACCTGGTACTGCAGCATGTGGCCGGGCGGCTGCGAGGCGCGCTGCGCGAGTCGGACACGGTCGCGCGGCTGGGCGGCGACGAGTTCGCCATCCTCCTGCCGACCACCGAGCTGGAGGGCGCGGAGCTGGCCGCGATCGAGATTCTGCAGGAACTCGAGGCGCCGATCATGATCAACGAGCGGGCCCTGACCGTGCGCGGCAGCATTGGCGTTGCCGGCTTCCCGCAACACGGCGGGCACGGCTTCGAATTGCTGCACAAGGCCGACATCGCGATGTATGTCGCGAAGAAGGACCACACCGGGTATTCGGTCTACTCCGCCGACCGCGACGGCCATGCCGAGCAGCGCATGACGCTGATGACGTCGATGCGTCAGGGCATTGAGGCCGATCAGTTCGAGCTCCACTACCA
>JACCSI010000252.1 GCA_013813075.1 Acidobacteriota bacterium
TGACGTCCGCGCCGTACACGGCCACGACGTTGTCGTGACGAATCTTGGCGAGCATCCGCCCCTCGCGCATGACGGCGTCCGGGTCGCGCGGGCCGTGGAACAACTTCAACGCCACCTGCCGATCGAGCCGTCCATCCCAGGCGCGGTAGACCGTGCCGTACGATCCACGGCCGATGACCTCGAGCAGTTCGAGATGGCCCCATACCGTGCGATCCAACTCGGCTCGTCCGGCGGCATCGGTCGGCAGCAGCTCGTGCAAATGGCGGTGGCCGGCGGCGACGCGCGCCACCAAAGCCAGTTCGTCGGCGATCGCGCGGTCGTCATCGGTCGACAGGCTCGACGACACCGAGCCCCAGTCGAGCACCACGCCGTCGGCCACCAACCCGGCAGCTTCCACCAACGGATCAGGATTCATGACGCATCTCCCGGGCCAGACGCACCAGCGCGCGGCTCACGGCCATCCGCGCCGCGTCGGTGCTCGGCCGTCCCGATGTCTCGGCAATCTCCGCGTAGGAACATCCCATCTCCACCCGGGCGATGACCAGCTCCTGTTCCTCGGGGGGCAGTCGGTCGAGCGCCCGATCGTACTTCTCCAGCAACTCGCCCCCAATAGCTTCTTGAAGGGGCGATTGCGTCGCCGCCGCCAGTTCCGGGTCGAGCGGTGACAATTCCGGTTGGCGGCCGCGATGCCGGACTTCGTCACGAATGCGATTCAGGACTGCTGTCCGCAGATAGGCTTGCAGCGCCCCCTCGCCGGTCGGCGTAAAGCGCGGCAGATTTCTGACCGAACGGACCAGCGTGTCCTGCACGAGATCGTCCGTGTCCGACATATCGCGCGCCCAGCGCGGTAATCTGCCGGAGGCCCAACGCGTCAGCCGGGGCAAGTAGCGCTGCAGGAGACGATCCAGCGCAGAAGCGTCCCCAGTGCGCGCCTGCTCGAGCAGCGTCAGCGAAGACGTGGCAGATGGATCCGCACCCAGCATGGCGGTGCGATCATACCCAATAGGAAGAGCTTGAGCAGAGCGATTGGCCGCCACCGGCACCAATTGGGACGGCCACGCGGCGATTCTTTCGTGTCAGCGCCGTCCGGCACTGGTCGGAGCCTGAATGGCGTCGATCACCTGCCGGAAAAACTGCTCTTTCCCCGCGCCGTGCCAGCGCCAGACGATCACCAGGTCATGATCGGGCGAGACGAAAATGGTATTGCTGCCGGCGCCTTGTGCCTGGAACGAGTTAGTCGGCAGCGTCTTGGCCCCGGCGCGCGTGTTGAGCCACCAGAGGAAGCCGTAGTCAGGGCTGTTTTTCGCCTGCGCCGGCACCAGCGCCTGCTTGACGTAAGCGGCTGGGATGATCTGCTTGTCGCCCCACTTGCCGCCGCGCAGCCACAGATAGCCAAAGCGCGCCATGTCCTGGGCATTGATCCACACGCCGCCGCCCCAGCGCGTACCGCCGCTGACCGATGGCATCTTCTTGCCGTCGACTTCCGCATAGCTGGTGTCGTACGGGATCCACTGCCACGTATTGGATGCGCCGATGACGTTCATGACCTCGTCGCGGAACACCTCGGGGATCGGCTTCTTGAAGACGCGCAGCATCGACAGCGAGAAGCGGTTGATGCGCACGTCGTTGTACTCGTAGAACGTGCCGGCCTCCTGCAGGTCGCGCGGCTTGCGTTCGCCGTCGCCAAACGCGGCGGTCCCGACGAAGTCGTGCTTCTTCCCCCACATCTCCCCTTCCCACTCGGTCTCCTGCTGCAGATGATTCTTCCACGTGACTTTCAAGTTCTGGCGCGACGCGTAGCCACCGTCCGTGATCTGCAACCCCACCGGCGACTCCAGGTTGGTAATCAACCGGTCACGCACGGCGACGCCTGCCACGGTCGCAAGCATGCTCTTGGCCACCGAATACGTCGGTGCGACGTCACTCGTGTCGCCGAACTCGCCAACGATGTAGCCGCGACGAATGACAAGGCCGCTGGTGCCGGCACGGCTCTTCGGGATTGGGCCAAGCAACGATCCGAAGATTTTTTCCTGAGTTGAGAAGTCACGCGGCCAGGCGGTTTCGCGCGCCTTGGCGAACTCAATCGCCGCGGACAACTTGGCCGCGTCCATGCCGACTTCTGCGGGTGCCTTGCGCGCCCACTGATTAGGCGGCGGGTAATACGAGACCGGCGCCTGTGCCACCACGGCGACGGACGTGGCTACAGTGAGGACGGACAGCACAGAGGCCAGCAAGAGGATTGACTCAACCCGTGACCGCCTTGAAGATGTTTTCACAACCATTTCCCTCACCTCTGTGCGCTCTCTGTGCTCTTAAGGCGCCCTGTGGCTCGTCCGTGACAGTTATCTCGGGTTGACGCGGAGTAACGTATCAGAACCACGGGTCACGACAACCGAAAAGTCTGGGCTCCGGCCGACGCGCTCCAGGAGCACCGGGGCGTCCTTTCCGTACCGGGCGCCATGAAAAATGACGTGGCTGATCCCGTACAGGCGCAGAGCTGCCGCCGTCTCCGGCGACGGGAAGGTTCGCGTGGCCTCCCCTATCGCCAGATACTCCGCGGGTACCCACCGGCCGATGCCGTTGGCCAACGGAAAAAACTCCGCCGTCGTCGAGTACAGCAAGTAATCGCCCTCGAAAAACCACTGCGGTTCCCCCGCGTACATCGGCAGGACGACCGCGGCGAGCACATTGTCCGCCGCGGTTGATCTGTAGATGTCGGGCATTGTCTCCGCCCGCGGTGTGCCGGACGGAAAATCGACGATAAAGACTTCGCCGAGAACGATCGCTCCACAGAGAATCGCCACAAACGGGCGCGCGCGTGGGCTGCGCTTGTGGGCCCAGGCAAGCCCGAAGGCGGCCAGCAGCGCGCATGCGAACCCCACGAGCAAACCAAACCGCGCCGTCGCCCGGAAGCCGGAAACCCCGGGAAGGTGCGCCACCAGATCGAACGGCGCAAGTCCCGAG
>JACCSI010000298.1 GCA_013813075.1 Acidobacteriota bacterium
CGACGTATACACGTAGGGTTGATACATCACAGACGTGCCCGCGGAGAACGTAGTTCGCCGATGCAGCGGGACGGAAAAACCAAGGCGTGCCTGCAAACCGCGCGCGAGCGGCTGATTGCCGGTTAGAAGGTGCCGCACGGATGTCGCGACCGACGCATCAATCGAGAGCTTGCTGCTGTTCTGCGAATATCCCAGCAATGCTGACGCCTGGGTCAGCGCCCCACGTTGTGCGCTGCCACCTATTGGGCCGACGATGCTGCCGTCGCTGAACCCTTCGTCAAGCACGTTATTGAGATAACCCGCCGACAGCGATCCGCTCGCGATGAGGGACCGGCCAACGTCCCCAGTACCGCCGGCAAACAATCCGCGGTATGGGCGCTCCGACCGCGCGGATTGGGCGGACGCCGACGCCGCCATGACCAGGAGGCTGACGCCGAACGCCGACGAACGAAGAATGCGATGCATGGGAATCAAACTACGCCTATGGAACGATGATCGTGTCGCCAGGCTTGAGCATGATATTTTGCTGCAACTTCTTGCGCTTTTTTACTTCGTCGTAATTGAACCGTAAGCTGACCGCTCGGCCATTTTCCGTGCGCATGATGGCGATGTTCTTGTCGTCCGCGTACTCGAGTACCCCACCGGCCGTGGCAATCAGTTGCACGACCGTTGTCGGTCCCATCAGCGGGTATGGTCCAGGCTTCGACACCTGACCGGTAATGAAGACCTTGCGGCTATTGATTTGCTTGACGACCACGGTGACCGTTGGCTCTTCGATGAACTGGTCGGCCAATTCGGTCAGGCGCACGCGCAGTTGCTCGGGGGTCAGCCCCGCCACATCGACGTCGTTCATCAGCGGCAGCGAGATGCGGCCGTCCGGGCGCACGGCCACGTCTCCCGAAAGGTCTTTCTCGCGCCAGAACACCACCGTCAGCACGTCGTCGGGCCCAATCACGTAATCCGCCGGCGGCGCGACCGCCGGGGTCGGAATACTAATGGGAGGCGTCGTGACCGGCGGTGTTACAACCGGCGGTGTTACAACCGGCTGCGTGACCACCGGCGGGGTCGTAACCGGCAGTTTGGCGACCGGCGGTTTGGCCACCTGCGGTTGCTTTGCGGTGGTCGTCGGCGGCGCTGGCGTTTGCGCCAGGGCCGGCATCAGCGCGCAGCCGAAGAGCAGCACTGCGACGAACACTGAATCGCGGAGACGGCGGTTCACAGTCACAGACGAAACTCCTTGAATGGCACCTGGCAGTCGTGCTTGCGCAGAAAATTCAGGAAACGCTTGTAGTCGCACTGATCCATGTTGAACAGCCGGGCGACGATTTTGTAATTGCCGCGCGCTTCTTCGAGACCTTTGCGCACCAGGTCTCGAACGTTCGACCGGGTGATTTCCCGTTGCATGTAAAGCGGGTAGACAACCGTCCAAAACGATTCGCGCTCCTGGATCAGCCGCTGATACAACTCATCGGCAACTGTCCGGCGGCGCTCTTTCTTCGGCCGAAATGTCGTGCCCTGACGCAACCGGAGCTCGACCGGCAGGTCGTCCATCTGAATCATCGCGTTCGCACTGGTCACCGCAATGCGCTCGATGACGTTCTCGAGCTCCCGGACGTTGCCGGGCCAGTGATACTCGGTCAGCATGCGCATCGCATCCGGCGTAATTTCGCGTATGGCGTGGCCTGGACCGCCAGCGAAATGCCCAAGGAAATGCTTCGCCAACGCCGGGATATCGTCGCGACGCTCCCGCAAGGGGGGCACGGTCAAGTGAATCACATTGAGCCGATAAAACAGGTCCTCGCGGAACGTCGACTGCGTAATCATTTCCCGCAGGTTGCGATTGGTGGCGGCGATGACCCGCACGTTGACGCGGCCGACGACGCGGTCAGCTCCGACTTTTTGCAGCTCACCGGTTTCGAGGAAACGGAGCAGGAGCCCCTGCATACGGAGCGTCATTTCGCCGATTTCATCGAGGAACATCGTGCCTTTGTGGGCAAGTTCGAGCTTGCCCAACTTGTCACGATAGGCGCCGGTGAAGCTGCCCTTGACATGGCCGAACAGTTCCGTCTCGAGCAGGGTCTCGGAGAGTCCGGCACAGTTAACCGCAACAAATGGCCGGTCCGCCCT
>JACCSI010000301.1 GCA_013813075.1 Acidobacteriota bacterium
GAGCCGCGGCGTCACCCGAAAGGCAAACGCGACTTGACTGAACGTCTGAAAATTCATGGTTGACGTCTGGTAGCCGTTGAACGCCAGATAGGCGGCCACCCCGCCGATGACACCGCCAATCGCGGCCAGTGCGAGTGCTTCCACCAGCACCGAGACCACGACCGACGTGCTGTTGAAGCCCAGGGCCCGCAGTGTCGCAATCTCCCGGGATCGCGTGGACACCGCGGTGTACATCGTGAGAATCGCACCAAACACCGCTCCGACGCCCATCAACGCCGCAATCCCGATACCGACGCCTTGAATGAGCCCACTGAGCGCGCGCGACTGCTGCGCGTAATATTCGGTCTCGCGGCGCACCTGCACGTTGACTTGCGGATTGGCAGTCAGCCAGTCGCGAAACGTCGCGAAGCTGTCACTCGAATCCAGTCGCACCAGCACCGTTTGAAAGGTGTTCCCGCGCCGGTAGGCGCCCTGCAACACCCGCGCGTCGCACCAGATCTCGGTTTCCGAGACGCCGCCGTCACTCTCGAACACCCCCACGACCTTCCAGCTGTCCTGGCCCGACCGCACGTCGTTGCCGACCGTCAGGCCGGCGAACTGTCCGTTGGCACCACGTCCGACGATGATCTCGTTGGTGCCGAACGCGAACATTCGGCCCTCCACGATCGTGGCTTCATCACGGACCTGCAACGCCGTCCGATCGACGCCTCGCATTGGCACGTTGGCCGAGGTGTTGGTGGACTTCTTCGGCAGATCGATGATCACGTACAGCTCCGCCGACGCCAACGGCGTCTGGCCATCCCGTCGCATGCCCGGCGCCTGTTTGATGACATCGACCTCGGCGCCCGTGAGGCCGCTGGTCATCTCGCTGTCGGCCCCGCTTCGCATCACCAGCGCGCGAGTCGGCGACCCCGATCCCTGCATGGCGGCCGTAAACCCGGACGCGATGGATAACACCGAGACGAGCACCACGACGACGCCGGCGATGCCAATCACGGCAACGCCGGAGGAGCCGAGGCGGCGGGGAATCGTGCGCAAATTGAGCGCGGTCACGGCGAGCGTCTGACTGATCCAGTTGAACACGGTGATCTCTCCTCAGTGACGGCGCAGCGCATCGGTAATTTTCAGCTGCATGGCATTGAACGCTGGTAACACCCCAGCCGCCACGCCAAGCCCCACAATCAGCACGACACCATAGGCGACGTTGCGCGGCGGCAGCACGAAGATCGGCAGCATCCCACCAGTCGGGTCGCCCTGCTGAACGAACAGCCACGCGACCAGCAGACCGAGACCACCGCCAACCATGGCGATCAGGACCGATTCGCCGAGCACCAGGGCCAGAATCGACCCGTTCGAAAAGCCCAGCGTCTTGAGTACCCCTACCTCGCTGGTCCGCTCGCGTACCGATTGCGCCATCGTATTGGCTGCAACCAGCATCATCGTGAAGAGCACCGCTATCAGAATGGCGATCATGATCGCGCCGATGTCTCCGACCTGCTTGGCGAACCCCTCGATGAAACCCTTTTCGGTAGTCGTCTTGGTTTCCGCGGACGAATTCGCAAACATCGCGTCGAACCGGTCGCCCATCTGCTGCGCTTGCGTGGCGTCGGCGATCTTGACGATGTACCAGCCGACCAGTCCGGTGCCCTGGAGACGGTTTTCGTCGAGGTAATCGTAGCGGAAGAAAAACTGCGTCTTGTCGATGCCCGGGTCGCCATCATAAATCCCGGCGATATTGAAGTCCCAGACCTGCCCTTGTTTGGGCTGCCAGATAGTGCCTTGAATAGGGACACGATCCCCCACTGACCAATTGAAGCGCCTGGCGAGGTCAGCGCCGACAATCGCCCCCTGTCGATCGCCGAGCCACGCCTGGAACTGCTCCGGTGGCAGCTTGTATTCCGGGTAGAGCGTCATGAACGGCTCGGGATCGACCACGATCTGGGCGAAAAAATTCGCCGGGTCCTGATACACACCGCCGAACCAGGTGTTGTGGGTCGCCAGTGCCACCCCCTCCGTTGCGCGCAGGCGCTCGAGATACGAGATCGGCAGCGGCATGATGAGACTCACCTTGTGGATCAGCACCAGCCTGTCGAGTCCGGCGATATCGACGCCGAACGTGAAGGCCGTCCGGATCGTCATCAGCAATCCGAACAGCAGAAATGCCACGAAAATCGAGAGCAACGTGAAAATCGTGCGGATCTTCTTCCGCCATAAACTGCTCCACAGTAGCGGCAGGAACTTCATGCGGCCGTCCCCATGAGCAGGCCTTTCTCGAGATGCAGCGTGCGCTTGGCCCGTTCGGCCGCGCGCGGATCGTGGGTCACCATTACGATGGTCTTGCCATGCTGCTGATTGAGCGCCTGCAGCAGGTCGAGAATCTCGTCGCCGGACTTGCGATCGAGGTCTCCGGTGGGCTCGTCGCAGAGCAGCAACGTCGGGTCGGTGACGATCGCCCGAGCGATGCCGACGCGCTGCTCCTGTCCCCCCGACAACTGCCGCGGATAGTGGCTCGCGCGATCGGCGAGGCCCACCACCTTGAGCGCAATCGCCACGCGCTTGCGCCGTTCGGCCTTCGAGAGCTTGGTGAGCAGGAGCGGGAGATCGACGTTGCGCTCTGCAGTGAGCACCGGCAGCAGGTTGTACAACTGGAAGACGAACCCAATGTGATGCGACCGCCAGCGCGACAACTGGCCGCCGGAGAGGCCGGCGATGTCGGTGCCGTCCACCTCGATCGATCCGCCCGACGGCGTATCAAGTCCGCCCATCAGGTTGAGGAGGGTTGTCTTCCCTGAGCCAGACGGCCCCATCAGCGCGAGAAAATCTCCCTGCGGAATCTCGAGGTTGACGCCCTTGAGCACGTCAATGCGTTCGCTGCCGCGCGTGAAAAACTTGTGAATGCCGTGAATGCGGACCAATGGATTCATGAACGATCGACTCCCTACTTAACGATCGACTCCCCTACTTGATGACGATCCGACGACCCTCGACGAGATCCGCGGAGGGGGCGACCACCACGCGGTCGCCACTCTGCAGTCCGGCCCTGATCTCCAGCCGGTCGCCATCGGTCCCGCCAGTCTGGACCGCGCGACGCTCTACCGTGTCCTGGCGGGTGACGAAGACGTGACTGGCGCCATTGGCGGTGACCACCGCGCTCTTGGGAACGAGCGTGACCGCCTGCGCCTGCGCCGCGTTCGCCTCGTCCGCCTCGCGTAGGAAGGTCACTTTGACGCCCATGTCCGGCAGAATCCTCGGGTCGAGCGCATGGAAGCCGATGCGCACGAGCACGGTGGCCTTCTGGCGGTCGGCGGTGGGCACAGTGGTAATGACCTTCGCTGGAATCTGCCAGTCTGGATACGCGTCGAGCACGGCCGCGACCGGCTGTCCCGGCCGCACCCGATTGATGTAGCTCTCGTTGACGTCCACTTCAATCTCGAGCGACTTCATGTCCACGATGGTGGAGATCCCGGTGCGCGTGAAGCCGCCGCCCGCTGAGACCGGTGAGACCATCTCGCCCGGCTGGGCATCCTTGGAGATGGCCACGCCGCTGAACGGCGCGCGAATGATGGTGTCGTTGAGCGACGTCTGCTGCAGCGCCACTTGGCTTTCGGCGACGTGAATCTGCTCGCGCGCCGACTCGAGCCGCGCCATCAGCGAGTTGACCTCGGCCTGCGTCTGGTCGGTTTCGGCCGGGGTCGAGAGGCCCTCCTTGGCGAGCTGTTCGCGCCGCCGATGCGTCGTGCGGGCTTCCTCGAGGCGCACTTCCACTTCGGGCACGGTGCGTTTGACCGCATTCAACTGCGCTTGCGCCAGCGCCAGAGACGCGCGGACCGTCGAGTCGTCCAGGCGCGCCAGGATCTGACCCTCACGGACCGCCATGCCCTCATCGACGTTGACCTCGATGACCTTGCCCGTGACTTTCGACGACACTGTCGCGCGGCGCCTGGCGGTGACGTAGCCGGACGCGTTGAGCACGGAGGCCTGAGTGCCCGCAGCACGCGCGGTGACCTGGGTGGTCTCGACCTCAATGGGCCGTTCGCGGTTGCTCCACAGCCACGCGCCGACCCCCGCACTGCCGATCACCACGAGCAGCACGATCCGCGTCACCCATCGGCTGCCACCGGGTCGCAGCGGCTCACGCTCAATCCGCAGCGCCGACAAGTCATCAGTCGAATCAGACACGAAAGGTCCTCTCGTGAAAACATTGACGGTAGCACTGTTCGTGGCGGCCGCACACGCCGCTGGATGAGAGGTTTTGACCACTCGCGGCAGATTTCAGTGGCGTGACATCAGAGCCCTGCGCTGCACGCGGCTTGAGCGCCGGCCCTGACAGGCGGCGGGGACGGGTGGTCGATTGCGGAGTGGGCTACCGGGCGCGAAAGGCACTCGCGGCGGGCCCGGACGGTTTGATCCGCGCCAGCCCGTCGATCGCTGTCACGAGTTGCGCGACATCCACCGGCTTGCCGACGTGCAGATCATAACCAGCGGCAAGCGCCGCCGTGACCTCGTCGGGACGCACGTGTGCCGACATGGCAATGGCCGGCAGGGCGATGATTTCGGAGGTGGCGCGAATCCGGGTCACGAGTTCGAGACCGTCCATGCCCGGCAGCGTCAAGGCGCTGACCAGTACACTCGAGAATCTCCCCACGCGCATCGGCCGTGATCTTCTTCGACAGGTCGCCGTTGGCCACCGCCGTC